>NZ_JBEZFH010000041.1:0-40926 GCF_040649355.1 Sphaerisporangium sp. NPDC049002
GGGCTCCTGGCCGAGCCCTCAACGGCCCCTGCGGACCTATTCGGCCTCGCTGAAGGTCACTTCGACCCCGCCCACCAGGTCGGAGGCGACGTTGTAGATGACGGATCCGAGCGTGGAGAGAGCGGTGATCAGGACGACGTTCACCGCGCCGAGCAGGGCGGTGTAGCCGAGGATCCTCACGGGCTCGAACCACGACTTGATGTCGATGCCGCTGGTCGTCTTCCCGTCGGGAACGGTGAGCTGCGTCACGGTGTTCACGATCGAGTCGAAGACGCCGAGCGCCGACAGAACGCCGTACAGGACGGCGACGGCCACGAACAGCACCACGAAGCAGACGAGCGAGACGACGAAGCTGAACTTCATCGCCGACCAGGGCTCGATCCTGCGCAGCACCAAGTGGGCCTTGCGGGGAGCCTTGACCGGCGAGGGCTTGTCGCGTTGCTCGGTGCGTCCGAGGGCCGGCTCCGGGGTGGACAGGGCCGACACGGCCCCGAGACCGCCCTGCTTGGACCCGGAACCCGAGGCGGACTTCCCGGCACCGGGACGTGAGCCGGGCTGCGAAGCGCCGCCCGCACCCGGTACGCCTCCGGAACCGGGCCGGGTACCTGGCTGCGGCGCGCCGCCGGGCCGGGGGCTGCCGGAACCCGGTTGCGGTGCGCCGGGCCGGGGGCTGCCGTCCGGGCCCGGCCTCGGGGTGCTGTCGGGGCGGGGTCGTGGAGCGCCGCCGGCACCCGGCCTCGGGTTGGCATCAGGGCCGGGGCGCGGAGTGGTCGACGGGCCCACGGGCGTCGCCGGAGCCGAGGCTGGCGGGGCCGGCGGCTTCTGAGCGGGCCTGGTCGGGCCGCCACCCGGGCCGTCAGGAGAGGGCGACCAGGAATTGTCGGGAACCGACGAGGAACGGATGCGCAGGGTCGCGTCTCCGTTCTCGCCGTCACCGCCAGGGGTCACCGCGTCATCGTCACTGGACACGACGACAACCCTGTCATCACTCGGGCCGGCCGGAGGTCGCGCCGTGCCCGTACTTTCCGAGGAGTTCACGCTCTCCGTCACCTGATTGCGAGTGGAGGAGTTCACCGAGGAGGCGGGGCGGACCCCCTTGGGCGGGTTCCGCTTTCGATTTCCCGAAGTACTGGGCGATTTACCGGAATCACCGATACCACCGGAGTTGGCCTGAGGGCTCATTCCTCCTCATCCCCCCCGTTGTCCTCGCTTTCCAGCGCTTCGGCGTTGCGGGCGAGGGCAACCACGCTGTCTCCCTCCGAGAGGTTCATCAGACGCACTCCCATGGTCTGGCGGCCGGACTGCTTGATCTCGCCCGCGCTGGTGCGGATCACCCCGCCTGCGGAGGTGATAGCGAACACCTCGTCCTCGGGACTCACCATTACTGCTCCGACCAGCTTGCCACGAGCACTGACAATCTTTGCAGTCAGCACACCCTGCCCGCCCCTACCTTGAACGGGATACTGATCCACCGGAGTGCGCTTCGCATACCCGCCCTCGGTCGCGATAAGCACGTCGGCGCCGTCGCTAAGGACGTTCATCGCCAGCAGCTCGTCCCCATCGAGGAACCTCATGCCGATGACACCGCTGGTCGCGCGGCCCATCGGGCGCAGGGCCTCGTCGGAGGCGGTGAAGCGGATGGACTTGGCGCCCCGGGACACCAGCAGGATGTCGTCCTCTTCCGAGACCAGCTTGGCGGCGATGACCTCGTCGTCCTCGCGGAGGTTGATCGCGATCAGGCCACCCGACCTGGGGGAGTCGTACTCGGAGAGCCGGGTCTTCTTCACCAGGCCGCTGCGGGTCGCCAGCACGAGGTAGGGCGAGACCTGGTAGTCACGAAGATCGAGGATCTCCATGACGTGCTCGTCGGGCTGCATCGCCAGGAGGTTCGCCAGGTGCTGGCCGCGCGCGTCACGGCCGGCGTCGGGGAACTCGTACGCCTTGATCCGGTAGACGCGGCCCTTGTTGGTGAAGAACAGCAGCCAGTGGTGGGTCGTCGTGACGAAGAAGTGCTCGACGATGTCGTCCTGCCGGAGCTGCGCGCCGCGCACGCCCTTGCCGCCGCGCTTCTGCGCCCGGTAATGGTCGGTCTTGGTGCGCTTGGCGTAGCCGCCACGGGTGATCGTGACGACCATGTCCTCCTCGGCGATGAGGTCCTCAATGGACATGTCGCCGTCATAGGCGATGATCTCGGTCTTGCGCTCGTCGCCGAACTTGTTGACGATGTCGCCGAGCTCGTCGGCCACGATCTGCCGCTGCCGCGGCTCGGAGGCCAGGATCGCCTGGTATTCGGCGATCTGCGTCATCAGCGCCTCGTACTCGTCGATGATCTGCTGGCGCTCCAGCGCGGCGAGCTTGCGCAGCTGCATGTCGAGGATGGCCTGCGCCTGGATGTCGTCGATCTCCAGGAGCTCGATCAGCCCGCCGACCGCCTGCGCCGCCGAGGGCGACCTGCGGATCAGCGCGATGACCTCGTCCATGCGGTCCATGGCCTTGAGCAGACCGCTCAGGATGTGGGCGCGCTCCTGGGCCTTGCGCAGGAGGTAGCGGGTCCGGCGGACCACGACCTCGATCTGGTGGGCGACGTAGTACTTGACGAACTGGTCGAGGCGGAGCGTCCTCGGCACACCGTCGACCAGCGCCAGCATGTTCGCGCCGAACGTCGTCTGGAGCTGGGTGTGCTTGTAGAGGTTGTTCAGCACGACCTTGGCGACGGCGTCACGCTTGAGGACGATCACGAGGCGCTGGCCGGTGCGCGAGGAGGTCTCGTCGCGCACGTCGGCGATGCCGGTGATCTTGCCGTCCTTCACCAACTCGGCGATGGTCAGCGCAAGGTTGTCGGGGTTGACCTGGTACGGCAGGGCCGTGACGACCAGGTTCTGCCGGCCCTTGGCGTCCTCCTCGACCTCGACGATCGCCCGCATGGTGATCGAGCCGCGCCCGGTGCGGTAGGCGTCGTCGATGCCGCGGCGGCCAACGATCAGCGCGCCGGTGGGGAAGTCGGGGCCCTTGACCCGGGCGATCAACGCTTCGAGGAGCTCCTCGTCGGTCGCCTCGGGGTGCTCCAGGCACCACTTGACGGCCTCGGCGACCTCGCGCAGGTTGTGCGGCGGGATGTTGGTGGCCATGCCGACCGCGATGCCGGCGGCGCCGTTGACCAGCAGGTTGGGGAACCTCGCCGGCAGGACGATGGGCTCCTGGGAGCGCCCGTCGTAGTTGGGCTGGAAGTCGACGGTCTCCTTGTCGATGTCACGGAGCATCTCCATGGCGATCGGCGCGAGCCGGCACTCGGTGTACCGCATGGCGGCGGCCGGGTCGTTGCCGGGCGAGCCGAAGTTGCCCTGGCCGTCGACCAGCGTGTAACGCAGCGCCCAGGGCTGCGCCAGTCGTACGACGGTGTCGTAGATCGACGCGTCGCCGTGCGGGTGGTAGGAGCCCATCACGTCGCCGACGACGCGGGAGCACTTGAAATATCCGCGGTCGGGCCGGTAGCCGCCGTCGTACATGGCGTAGAGCACACGCCGGTGTACTGGCTTCAGACCGTCACGCACGTCGGGCAGCGCCCGCGACACGATGACCGACATCGCGTAGTCCATGTAGCTGCGCTGCATCTCGGACTGGATGTCGACGGGTTCGATGCGGTCAGCGGGAGGTCCCGGCGGGATGTTCACTTCGGTCACGAGTGGTATGTCCTTTTGGAAGATGAGTCTCTACGGCTGCCGCTACACGTCCAGGAATCGGACATCCCTTGCGTTTCTGATGATGAACGATCTCCGTGCCTCGACGTCCTCACCCATGAGCACGGTGAACATCTCGTCGGCCTGGGCCGCGTCGTCGAGCGTGACCTGAAGAAGAACCCGGGTCGCCGGGTTCATCGTGGTCTCCCAGAGCTGGGAGGCGTTCATCTCGCCCAGACCCTTGAAGCGCTGGACACCGTCGTGCTGGCGCGGGTCACGCCGGCCCTGGTCGATGCCACCCTGGATGATGGCGTCCCGCTCGCGGTCGGAGTAGGCGTAACTGGCGTCCTCGCCCTTCCTGTCCCACTTGATCTTGTAGAGCGGGGGCTGGGAAAGGTACACGTGGCCCGCCTCGATCAGGGGGCGCATGAAGCGGAAGAGCAGCGTCAGCAGCAGCGTGGTGATGTGCTGGCCGTCGACGTCGGCGTCCGCCATCAGGATGAGCTTGTGGTAGCGGAGCTTCTCGATGTCGAACTCGGCGTGCACACCCGTGCCGAGAGCGGTGATCAGCGCCTGGACCTCGTTGTTCTTGAGGACCCGGTCGATGCGGGCCTTCTCGACGTTGAGGATCTTGCCGCGGATCGGGAGGATGGCCTGGAACTTGGGATCGCGGCCACCCTTGGCCGAGCCGCCGGCCGAGTCGCCCTCGACGATGTAGAGCTCACACTTCTCGGGCTCGGTCCACTGGCAGTCGGCCAGCTTGCCGGGGAGCCCTGAGCCCGCCTCCAGCAGCGACTTGCGCCGGGTGAGGTCACGGGCCTGGCGCGCGGCGATGCGGGCGCGGGAGGCCTGAAGGGACTTGCTGAGGATCTCCTTGGCCTCGCCGGGGTTCCGCTCGAACCAGTCGCGGATGTAGTCGTTGCACGCCTTCTGCACGAACGACTTGGCCTCGGTGTTGCCGAGCTTGGTCTTGGTCTGGCCCTCGAACTGCGGGTCGGCCAGCTTCACCGAGATGATGGCGGTCAGGCCCTCACGGATGTCGTCACCGGTGAGGTTGTCGTCCTTGCCCTCCTTGAGGAACTTCTGCTCCCGGGCGTAGCGGTTGACGATGGTCGTCAGCGCCGCGCGGAAGCCCTCCTCGTGGGTGCCGCCCTCGGCGGTGTTGATCGTGTTGGCGAAGGTGTAGACCGACTCGCTGTAGGAGGCGTTCCACTGCATCGCGATCTCGACGGAGATGCCGTCGCCCTCGGACTCGAAGTCGATGACCGAGCTGTGGACGGCCTCCTTCTTGGAGTTGATGTGCTTGACGAAGTCGGAAATACCGCCCTCGTAGTGATAAGTCACGATGGTGGGGTCACCGTTGACGTGATCCGGCCGCTCGTCGCGGAGGATGATCGTGAGCCCCTTGTTCAGGAAGGCCATCTCCTGGAACCGGCGCGACAGCGTCTCGAAGTTCCAGGTCGTGGTCTCGAAGATCGTGCCGTCGGCCCAGAACGTGATCGAGGTGCCGGTCTCGTCGGTCGGCTCGCCCTTGACCAGCGGACCGGTCGGCTTGCTCTCGGAGTAGGACTGCCGCCAGTAATGGCCTTCGGTCCTGATCTCGACCTCAAGGCGCGAGGACAGGGCGTTGACGACCGAGACGCCGACGCCGTGCAGGCCGCCGGAGACGGCATAGGACTTGCTGTCGAACTTGCCGCCCGCGTGCAGGACGGTGAGGACGACCTCGACGGCCGGGCGCTCCTCACCGGGGACGATGCCGACAGGGATGCCGCGGCCGTTGTCCACTACCCGGACGCCGTTGTCGGCGAGGAGGGTGACCTCGATGTGATCGGCGTGCCCCGCGAGTGCCTCGTCGACGGAGTTGTCCACAACCTCTTGGACGAGGTGGTGGAGGCCACGCTCACCCGTCGAGCCGATGTACATGCCAGGGCGCTTACGAACCGCCTCAAGTCCTTCGAGAACGGTGATTGAGCTAGCGTCGTAGGACAAGTGCGAAATCCTCCTGCCGCGGACACGCGGCAGGGAAGACCAACAATCGGCTGCCCCTGCCGTGCCCGTCACCGTCGTGAGTGCCTCGATGCGACCACCCAGGGAGATCGGCGCGCGGCCGGGGGTGACTCGCATGCGGACGTGTCCGGAATCCGATTTCATTCTACCGGTCAGAAGCGCATCAGGTGGCATTGACGGCCGCTGTGATGGCCTGTCGGGCGTTGGATGTGCTCTAGAGCATCCCCCCACGGGGAAGGGGGTCACTACCGCCAACGTGATTCTGATCGGTTTCCCCGGGGGTCTCCACCTGAGTTTCGCTGATCGGACGACCCTGTGAAGCCCGGCTCAGCCGTAGGTGTCACCCGGGCCGCGGCTGCCCGTCACCCGGAGCCCGCCCGTCGGCCTTGGCCCGTTCTGGGGGCCGCGCACCTTCACCCGGCGGACCGTGCCGTCTCCGAGCTCCTCGTTCAGGCGTCTGACCAGGGTGGATGCCAGCAGGCGCACCTGCGTGGCCCAGGCGGTGGAGTCGGCGACGACCAGGACCTCCCCGTCGGCGAAGGTCTCCGGCTTGGTGTGGGCCGCCAGATCGGGCCCGACGATCTCGTGCCAGCGCCCGAACACCCCTCCGACGGCCAGCGGCTGCTCCCACCCCCGGTCGGCGAGAAGGTCGCGGATGGCACGGCCGAAAAGCTGTGGATCGCCGGCGTCGCGCCGGACGGAGGACCGGCGGCGAGGCTCACGGCGGGGGAGTTGCCCGCGCCTGGCCGCGTCGGCCTTCGCCTGGGCGAGCTTCTCGCGGGCCATGGCGGCCCCGCGCGCCGCGACCCCGTCGGGGGACTGGATTCCTGATGGCTCACCTGACACGGGTGACGCTCCCTTCCGCGACGTCGAACCGGGCACCGGCGAGCTGCGCGGGGACGTCCTCGGGCACGGCCGCGGTGATCAGGACCTGCTCGGCGGGCGCCACGATCTCGGCCAGGCTGCGGCGCCTGCGGCTGTCGAGCTCGGCGAACACGTCGTCGAGGATCAGCACAGGATCGCCGCCCTCGGCCCTGAGCAGGTCGTACGCGGCGAGACGCAGCGCCAGCGCGAACGACCAGGACTCGCCGTGGCTGGCGTAGCCGCGCGCGGGCAGGTCGCCGAGACGCAGGAGCAGGTCGTCGCGGTGGGGCCCGACGAGCGTCACACCGCGCTCCAGCTCGGCCTGCCGTACCTCGATCAGGCTCGCGCGCAGCGCCTCCTCCAGCCCCGTGCGGTCGACCACGGCGGGCCCCGGGACCGCGGACGGCGTCGGGGCCACGACCCCCCGCGAAGCCCCCGGCTCTGTGGACAACGAGTCGCGGTACTCCATGTCGGCGGGGGCCGACGAGGGGGCCAGCAGGGCGTACGCCTTGGCCACGAGCGGGCGGAGCGCCTCGACGAGCTCCAGCCGCGCGGCGAGCAGCTCGGCGCCGTGGCGAGCCAGGTGGGCGTCCCAGACCTCCAGCGTGCTGAGCGCGTCACCGGCGCCGGCCGCGGAGAACCCCGCCTCGGCCTCCTGTCGGCGGGGGCTCTGCCGCCGCCCCGGCCGCGCCTGCATGGCGGTGCGCAGCAGGGCGCCGCGCTGCTTGAGCACCCGGTCGTAGTCGGCCCGCACCCCGGCGAAGCGAGGAGCGCGGGCGACGAGCAGATCGTCGAGGAACCCGCGCCGGTCGGACGGGTCGCCCTTCACGAGCGCGAGATCCTCGGGGGCGAACAGCACGGTGCGGAGCAGTCCGAGGACGTCGCGCGGCCGGGGGACCGGCGAACGGTTGAGCCTGGCGCGGTTGGCCCGGCCCGGGTTGATCTCGATCTCGACCAGCGCGCGGCGGTCGTCGCGGACCACCACGGAACGGATGATGGCCCGCGCGGCGCCCTGCCGCACGAGCGGGGCGTCGGTGGCGACGCGGAAGCTGCCCAGGGTCGCCACATAGCCGAGGGCCTCGACGAGGTTGGTCTTGCCCTGCCCGTTGGGACCGACGAGCGCCGTCACCCCCGGCTCCAGGGCCAGCTCCACGGCGGAGTAGGACCGGAAGTCGGTCAGCGACAGATGGGCGACATGCACCCCACGAAGGTTAGTGGGCCACTACGACAACATCTGCACAACCGGCATCCGACGCCAAATCCGTGCCATGGGCAGCACCGGGCACGGGCTCAGAGGACGTCTGAGGGCGATCGTGGCGCCGAGGAGACATCCGGGGTGCCAGAGAGGGCGCCGGGACCGGTACGGGGACGTGCGGGCCCGCCGCCGGCCCTCGTACGGCGATCAGTGCCGGGACGGCCCGGCGGCCTCAGCGCTGCGCTTCCAGGGGAGGAGTGACGTCCGCGCCGGGAGCGTCGGCGCCCTTGGCGTGCTGGCCCTCGGCGGAGGAGACGGCGTGGCCGCCGAACTGGTTGCGCAGGGCCGCGACCATCTTCATCGCGGGAGAGTCCTCCTGGCGCGAGGAGAAGCGGGCGTACAGCGCGGCCGTGATGGCCGGCAGGGGCACCGCGTGGTCGACCGCGGCCTGGACGGTCCAGCGGCCCTCGCCGGAGTCCTCGGCGTAGCCCTTGAGCTCCGACAGGTCGGCGTCGTCGTCGAGCGCCCGTACGAGCAGGTCGAGCAGCCACGAGCGGATCACCGTGCCGGTGCGCCAGCTCCTGAACGCGCCCGGCACGTCGGTGACGATGTCGGTGGCCTCCAGCAGCTCCCAGCCCTCGGCGAACGACTGCATGATGCCGTACTCGATGCCGTTGTGGACCATCTTGGCGAAGTGGCCGGCGCCCACGGTGCCCGCGTGGACGAAGCCGTCCTCGCCCTCGGGCTTGAGCGCCTCGAAGATCGGCATGAGCTTCTGGACGTGCTCGGCGTCGCCGCCGACCATCAGGGCGTAGCCGTTCTGGAGACCCCAGACTCCGCCGCTGACGCCGACGTCGACGAACCCGATGCCCTTGGGCTCAAGCTCCTCGGCGTGCTTCTTGTCGTCGAGATAGTGGGAATTGCCCCCGTCGATGACGACGTCGCCCTCGGAGAGCAGCTTGCCGAGCTCCTCGATCGTCTTCCTGGTCGGCTCGCCGGCCGGGACCATGACCCAGACCACGCGGGGGGCCTGGAGCCGCTCGACCAGCTCCTGCAGGCTGCCGGCGTCGCTGGCCTTGGGATCGCGGTCGTAACCGATCACCTCATGGCCGGCGCGGCGGAGCCGCTCGGCCATGTTGCCGCCCATCTTGCCCAGCCCGACCATGCCGATCTGCATCCCAGCCACCCCTCGTGAAGGTCTCCATCATCCACGACGCAACGCACGCGCCATACCCCGCCCCGCCGGGTCCAATCAGGCGGACGACGGGGATCCTAACTCGACAGGCGGATGGGCATGATGAGGTAGCGGTAGTCGGGCGTGAGGCCGTCGTCCACAGGCTTGCCACCGGTGAGGATGGCCGGCTTGGTGGACGTGGTGAACTGCAGCCGGGCCACGTCGGAGTCGATGGCGCCGAGGCCTTCGAGCAGGAACTGGTGGTTGAAAGCGATGTTGATGTCGTCGCCTTCGAAGTCGACCGGGAGCACCTCGACGGCCTGCGCCTCGTCGCCGCTGCCGGCCTCCAGCACGACCTCGCCCCCGTGGAAGGCCAGGCGCACCGGGGTGTTGCGCTCGGCCACCAGCGCGACGCGCTTGACCGCCTCGACGAAGGCCGAGGTCGCGAGGTCGGCGTGGGCGGAGAACTCCGTGGGCAGCAGCGAGCGGTACTTGGGGAACTCGGGGTCGAGAAGGCGGGTGGTGGTGCGGCGGCCCGCGCTGGAGAACCCGATCATGCCTTCGCCGGTGCCGCCCGTGGAGCTGAGGGCGATCTCGACCTCGGCGCCCGTGGTCAGCGACTTGGCCGTGTCGGCGAGGGTCCTGCCGGGGATCATCGCGATGGACGAGAAGTCGGGCTGGTCGGGCTGCCACTTCAGCTCGCGCACGGCGAGCCGGTAGCGGTCGGTCGCGGCGAGGGTCACGGTCTCGCCCTCGATCTCCATGCGGACGCCGGTGAGCATGGGCAGCGTGTCGTCCTTGCCCGCGGCGACGGCGACCTGGGCGACGGCGGAGGAGAAGATGTCGCTGCCGACCCGGCCCGCGGCCGGGGGCATCGCCGGCAGCGAGGGGTAGTCCTCGGCGGGCATCGTCAACAGGGTGAACCTGGCGCTGCCACACGTGACGACGGCCTTGGCACCCTCGACCAGGAAGTCCACAGGCTGTGCGGGAAGGGCACGGGTGATCTCGGCGAGCAGGCGGCCGGACACGAGCACCAGGCCCGGGTCACCGGTCTGCAGCTCCAGGGTCACCTCGGCGGAGACCTCGTAGTCGAAACCTGAGAGCTTGAGCTGCTGCTGGTCGGTGACCTCCAGCCGCATGCCGGCGAGCACCGGCACGGACGGCCGCGCGGGCAGGCTGCGTGCGGTCCACGCGACCGCCTCTGCGAGCACGTCTCGGTCGACACGGAACATCACGTGGATCCGCCTCCTGTTGGTTCGTCTGTGTCTTGATCGCGGTCTTCATCCCGGCTCGACTGCTCCGCGCCGTTGATTCAAGTGTTCACCCTCCCGCACGGGAGGACCGCCAGAACCCTTCTATGGGTCTTGAGTTCTTAATAGAGAGAGATACAGGTCATCTCATTAGGGGGGGTGGATACTGTGGAAGTCTAATATCTTCGCAGCTCAGCGGCGGTTTTTTGTCCACCGGCCCTGTGGGTGGGCGGTGCATTTCCGCGCGCGGCCTGGGGACAACCGAGCGTTGCGCACAGGCCGTCCCCAGTTTGGGGGGTCTTCATCCACCGGTCATCCACGAGGTTTCCACCGGTTATCCACGGGGTAAGAGCAGTGCTCCGGGTCGCCGTCCGACCCTACCCACAGGGCGTCCCCAGGTCGTCCACCGGTAGTCCCCAGGTCTTCCCCAAGTTGTCCCCAGAGTTGTCCCCAGGCCGCGGACCGGCGCGAACCGGCCGTACGCTTGCTTGGTTGCGCTTCTTGGGCGGTATTCGTGGTATTCACCGGCACTGTGCCCTGATCCACAGAGATATCCACAGGCTGTGGATCATCAGGCGTTGCGTGAGTTCTGCTTGATGCGGTTCGTCAGCTCTGTGACCTGGTTGTACATCGACCTGCGCTCGGCCATCAGCGAGCGGATCTTGCGTTCGGCGTGCATGACCGTCGTGTGGTCACGTCCGCCGAACTGCTGGCCGATCTTGGGGAGTGACAGGTCGGTGAGCTCGCGGGCGAGGTACATGGCGATCTGACGGGCCGTCACCAGCACGCGCGAGCGGGAGCTCCCGCAGAGGTCGTCGATCGAGAGCCCGAAGTAGGCCGCGGTCTGCGCCATGATCGTGGCGATCGTGATCTCGGTGCTGGAGTCCTCGGTGATGAGGTCCTTCAGCACGACCTCGGCGAGTTGCAGATCGACCGACTGACGGTTGAGGCTCGCGAAGGCCGTGACGCGGATGAGCGCGCCCTCCAGCTCGCGGATGTTCGTGGAGATCTTGCTCGCGATGTATTCGAGCACGTCACCGGGGGCCGCGAGGCCTTCCTGGATCGCCTTCTTGCGGAGGATCGCGATGCGCGTCTCCAGCTCGGGCGGCTGGACGTCGGTGATCAGACCCCACTCGAAGCGGTTGCGGAGCCGGTCTTCCAGGGTCACCAGCTGCTTGGGAGCCCGGTCGCTGGAGATGACGATCTGCTTGTTGGCGTTGTGCAGCGTGTTGAAGGTGTGGAAGAACTCCTCCTGCGTCTGCTCCTTGCCCTCCAGGAACTGGATGTCGTCCACAAGCAGGATGTCGACCGCGCGGTATCTGGCCCTGAACCCGTCGGCCTTGTGGTCGCGGATCGAGTTGATGAAGTCGTTGGTGAACTCCTCGGAGCTGACGTACCGCACCCGGGCCCCGTCGTAGAGCCGCTGCGCGTAGTGGCCGATCGCGTGGAGCAGGTGGGTCTTGCCCAGCCCCGAGTCTCCGTAGATGAACAGCGGGTTGTACGCCTTGGCCGGCGCCTCGGCGACCGCGACGGCGGCCGCGTGCGCGAAGCGGTTCGACGCGCCGATGACGAAGGTCTCGAAGGTGTACTTGGGGTTCAGCCTGGCGGGCTCGCTGGGCTTGCCGCCACGGCTGTCCCACCGGTTCTGCACAGGGCGGTCGTAGGTCTCGGGCTCCTGCCGGGGGCGCGGCGCCTGGCTCTCCGGCCTGCCGGAATACGGGGGTTGCGCCCCATATCCCCCGGTCTGCTGAGGGTACTGCTGCGACGCGTCGCCCCGGGGGTAGGCCTGAGGGGACTCGCCACGGGGGTACGGCGGCTGGGCCTCGCCGCGCGGGAACGGCGGGGGCGTCTCACCGCGAGGGTACGGCTGCTGGGCGTCGCCACGGGGAAAGGGCTGCGCGGCGTCGCCGCGCTGAAAGGACTGCGACCCGTCGCCGCGGGGGTACGGCTGGGACGGCGGGGCTTCCTGCTGGGGGGCCGGGGGCTGCTCCTGGCCGGCCTGGCCCTGAGTCTGGTAGCCGTCCTGGGGATACGGCTGGGAGGGCACCCCGGGGTTGCCCTGATAGGGCTCCTCGGAGTTGCCCCCATAGGAATAGGAGAAGGGCTGCCCCTGTGGCCGGCCCTGTGGATAGTCGGTGGACGCGCCCTGGTCGGGAAAGGGCTGCTGGCCCATGAGGCCCTGCCTGCCAGGCTGTCCGTACCCGGGCTGCGGTTGTCCACCATGGGGATAACCGGTCGGGGATGCCTGTGGATATCCGTCGGCCCTCGGCTCAGGGTCCTCACCCGCGCCGGTCATCGGGTCGACCATGACGGCCACGCGCATCGGCCGGCCGAACTCCTGCGAGAGCGCCTGCGCGATCAGGGGACGGAGCTTGGTCTCAAGGACGTCCTTGGCGAAGTCGTTCGGCGCCGCGAGGATGATCGTGTCGTTGGCCAGCCCGAAAGGCCGGGTCATGTTGAGCCAGGCGCGCTGCTGAGGCGGGACGCTTCCTTCGGCGAAGCTCTCCAGCGCCCGGGCCCACAACGGACCGAGGTCGACGCCATCCATTGGTCGGCCCCTCCTCCCTTACGCGGCCCCCGCACGCTCGCCGCGATTCGTTATCCACATGAACGCCTGCCGGAGCAAGCTCCGTCGGCGCCGGGCCTCGCGGCTGTCCCCACAGCGTTGTCCGCAGGCTCCTTTCGGCGGTCCACACCGGGTCCACACGCTGTCCACATACGGTCCACACAGTGTCCACAACACTCAGACGTGCGTACAAGCACATCGATGACATGGAGGGGAAAGGTCTGGAGGGCCGACAGTAGCGTTGTGCACATCCCTGTTCAAGACGTTGTCCACAGCCTAGTGGCAGGTTGGGGGCGGCATGGTGCACATACTGTGGACGACGCGGCGGCGGTGGATACAGGGGCTGTGGAATAGTGGATAACCTTGGGCGAGACATGCTGCTCGGCCGTTCTGGTTTGACCTTTGGCCTGTTCGCCCCGTAACGTACGACGGTCGGCTTGTCGCGCGACGGCACTTTGGCGTGCCCACGCATTCGATAGGCCTTGCCCTGTGTGTCAATCGCTCGCACCGTGTGCGGGTGAACTCAAGCCTGGAGCCCACTCGTGAGCAAGCGTACTTTCCAGCCGAACAACCGTCGCCGCGCGAAGACCCACGGCTTCCGGCTGCGCATGCGCACGCGGGCCGGCCGTGCCATCCTCGCCGCCCGCCGTCGCAAGGGCCGCGCGGAGCTCTCCGCCTGACAGCGCGGAGAGCCCGGTGCGTGGTTTCCTCGCCCGTCGGAACTGACCGGCGGGCGATAGCCGTACCCGGGCCCGTGTCCGTCCGAAAGCAGGTCCATTCGTGCTGCCGTCCGCTTCCCGTATGCGCCGTGGCGAGGAGTTCGCGAGCGCCATCCGGGGAGGAAAGCGCGCTGGACGCCCCACCTTGGTCGCCCACCTGAGCACCCGGGGAAACCCGCAGGATCCGCCCTTGGTGGGTTTCGTGGTCAGCAAGGCCGTCGGCGGCGCGGTCGTCAGGAACCGCGTCAAGCGCCGGCTGAGGCACCTGATGCGCCACCGCCTGCACTCCCTACCGCGAGGTAGCCTGCTTGTTGTACGCGCCAATCCACAGGCGGCGTCCGCGCGAAGCGAGCACCTCGCCGCCGAGCTCGACGTCGCGCTGGATCGTTTGATCGGGCGACGGGTGCCTGGGCGACGATCCGATCGTCCGGCCGCGACGGATGGACAGGCATGAGCAGCGGTGACCCGGAGGCGAGAGAGCGGGACGCGGGCGGAGCGAGCCTCCCTCTGCCGAGTGCGACCGTGAGCACGCAGTCTCCGGAGATCTCTCCGGCGGCCCGGGTCCTCATGCTCCCGATCCGGTTCTATCGAGCCTTCATAAGCCCCCTCCTTGGGCCGCGATGCCGCTTCGAACCATCCTGCAGCGCCTACGGCCTCGAAGCGATAGCCGTCCACGGCGCGTTGCGGGGGCTGTGGCTGACCTCCAGGCGAATCGGGCGTTGCCACCCCTTCCACCCGGGAGGTTACGACCCGGTGCCTCCGCGCCCGGTCCGGTCCCACGACGAAACGCAAGGGAGCTAGCTCGGTGGAGCTGTCATTCCTGGAGCCGCTGTATACAGCGGTCGCTACGGTGATCGCCTGGATTCACGCGGCTTACAGCGTCATCATTCCCCCAGACAACGGGCTCAACTGGGCCCTCACCATCATCACGCTGACCGTGCTGATGCGTCTGCTGATCTTCCCGCTCTTCCTCAAGCAGATGCGCTCGTCGAAGAAGATGCAGGAGCTCGCCCCCAAGGTGCAGGAGCTTCGCAAGCGGTACAAGAACGACAAGCAGCGCATGAACCAGGAGGTCATGAAGGTCTACCAGGAGGGGGGAGCCAACCCCCTCGGTGGCTGCCTCCCCGTGGTGGCGCAGTTCCCGATCTTCATCTCCGTGTTCACCGTGCTGAGGGCGATCGCCGAGGACAAGGCCGCCCACGGCATGACCCAGCAGCTCGTGGACAGCGCTCGTGCCGGGCACATCTTCGGGGCGCCGATCCCGGCGACGTTCTTCACCAGCTCCGCCGAGATCCACGCCTTCGGCGCCGACCCCATCCTCACGAAGATCGTCCTTGGCATCTTCGTGGCGATCAGCTCGACCACGACCTTCCTCACGGTGCGCCAGAGCGTCACCCGGTCGATGGCGCAGATGCCGGACAACCCCATGGCGCAGCAGCAGAAGATCCTGATGTACATCTCGCCGCTGTTCGCGATCTTCAGCTTGAACTTCGCGCTCGGGCTTATCCTTTACTGGGTCACCACCAACCTGTGGACCCTCGGTCAGCAACACTGGTTCTACAGCCGGCATCCGATGCCGGTCGTCGACGCCAAGGGCAACGTGGTGGAGCCTGAGCCCAAGCCAGGGCTGCTGAGCAAGATCCTGCCGAGCAAGGCCGCCAAGGAGCCCGAAGACGCTCCGCAGCCGGAGCCCGAGCAGAAGGTCATCCGCCAGCAGCCCACCCGGCAGCCGCGCAGCAAGCGCACAGGTACTAAGAAGCCGTAGCCGGTTGTCTTGAAGGAGAGTCCGGACGTGACCGAAGTCAACGAGGAGCAGGCCCCCCAGGCCGCCGCGCCCGACATCGCCGCCCTCGAACAGGAAGGTGAGATCGCGGCCGACTACCTCGAAGGGCTGCTGGACATCGCCGACCTCGACGGCGACATCGACATGGACGTCGAAGGCGACCGCGCCCTCGTGTCCGTCGTCGACATCAAGGGAAGCGACCTCGTCGGTGCCAACGGTGAGGTGCTGGAGGCGCTGCAGGAGCTCACGCGTCTCGCCGTGCACCGCCGTACGGGCGAGCGGTCGCGCCTGATGCTGGATGTCGCGGGCTACCGCCAGGGGCGCCGCGTGGAGCTGAGCAAGCTCGGCGCCAAGGCCGCCGAGGACGTCAAGCGCTCAGGAGAGGCGAAGTCCCTCCAGCCGATGACGCCCTTCGAGCGCAAGATCGTGCACGACGCCGTCGCGGCGGCGGGGCTGAGGAGCGAGTCCGAGGGCGAGGAGCCCGAGCGTTTCGTCGTCGTCCTGCCCGCGTAGCGCCGCCGCCCGTCCGCCGCAGGGGGTTTCCGGCAGGGTGGGGTGAGACCCTTCCCGCTCGGGGCCGGAGCGATCGCCAGACGTGCGCATTCAGGCCGCCGATCCATCGGATCGGCGGCCCTTCGGCTTTCCAGGCTCTCCTGGTCGAGGCGAGGCCGGGCTTCCGATGCGTCTCCTCCGTTCTAACGGTCCCGTCGTGTCGGTCGGCGGTGGCCTTCTCCCGGTTTCCGGAATCTCGTACTCTTCTTGAGCCGCCCATTGCCTTCGCCATTCCCTGCGTGCCGCAGGGCGTTCCTGCGTGCTCGTCCAGGTGCGGGGGCTCGCGGCCCGCGGTCCAGAGACCCGGTAGCGACAGGACATACGGCTCCAGGTCGTACGACCGACGCGTCGCAGGCGGGGAGGAGTGCCAGGACGGCTACCCTTACGCGGAGATGTTGTGACCGTTCTAGTTGAGTGAGTGATGGCGGAAAGCGACGAACTGCCCGACGCGCCCGCTGTGGCGCGCGAGGTTTTCACCGGTGAGGCCTGGCCCCGGGCCCAGGCGTTCGCGGAAATGCTGGCCGGCCCCGGCGTGGTGCGGGGGCTTCTCGGGCCGAGGGAGATCCCTCGAATCTGGGACCGGCACCTGCTGAACTGCGCGGTGGTGGCGGAAGCGGTGCCCGAGGGTGCCCACCTCGTCGACATCGGCTCCGGCGCGGGGCTTCCGGGCATCGTCCTGGCGATCGTACGGCCCGACGTGCGGGTGACCCTCCTGGAGCCCCTTCTCCGCAGGACGACGTTCCTCAGGGAGTGCGTGGACGAGCTGAAGTTGACCAACGTGGAGGTGGTGCGCGGGCGCGCCGAGGAACTGGCGGGGAAGCAGGTCTTCGACGTCGCTTCGGCTCGCGCCGTGGCGCCGCTCGACCGTCTTCTGTCGTGGTCGATGCCACTTCTCAGGGAGGGCGGCCAGCTTCTGGCGATGAAGGGAGAGCGTGCGGCCGAGGAACTGGACGCCGCCGCGCGGCAATTGCGGTCCTATGGTGCTGCGACCGCCGAGCTTGTCACGGTCGGGCGCGGTAAGGTCGATCCGCCCGCGACTCTCGTCCGGGTGGTCGCCGGACACTCGCCAGCTCGAATTGCGCAGGGTACGCGGCGCCGACGGAAGAGGTGACGGTTATGCCGGATGCGGCAGGCGGCCTTGGCTGGCCGGTCGGTCATGTCTCCTCTTCTGGCGGCAGGCCTTCGGGTCTCGGCTGGCCTTCCTCCCCTGCTGCTGCCACGCCGGTTGAAAGGACGACGACCGTGTCACAGCCCCCCCTTAACCCCGGCGATTCGCCGCTGGTCCGAGAGGCGCTCAGCTCAGTGGTTTCACGTGAAACAGCTCCATCCGCTCCCGTGGCCGCCGCTTCCATCGGCTATTCCTCACCCATGCAGGAGGGCGACTGGCCCCGCCCTCCCAAACAGCGCGTCATCACCATCGCCAACCAGAAGGGCGGCGTCGGCAAGACCACGACGGCCGTGAACCTGGCGGCCGGGCTGTCGATGCACGGCCAGCGAGTGCTCGTCGTCGACCTGGACCCGCAGGGCAACGCGTCGACCGCCCTGTCGGTGGAGCACCGGGGCGACATCCCCTCGGTCTACCACGTGCTGGTCGATGACCTCGCCCTCGGGGAGATCGTCAGCCCGGTCCCCGACATGCCGAACCTCTACTGCGCGCCGGCGACCATCGGCCTGGCCGGCGCCGAGATCGAGCTGGTGTCGCTGGTCGCCAGGGAGGCCCGGCTCAAGCGGGCCCTGGAGGCGTTCGACACGATCGAGCTCGACTACATCATCATCGACTGCCCGCCCTCGCTCGGACTGCTGACCGTGAACGCCATGGTCGCGGCGGAGGAGGTGCTCATCCCGATCCAGTGCGAGTACTACGCGCTGGAGGGGGTCAGCCAGCTCCTTCAGAACGTGGAGCTCGTCCGCGTCCACCTGAACCAGGCGCTCCGGGTCTCCACGATCCTGCTCACGATGTACGACGGCCGTACGCGACTGGCCTCGCAGGTGGCCGAGGAGGTCCGTACGCACTTCGGTGACACGGTGCTCAAAACGGTGATCCCGCGCAGCGTCCGCGTGTCCGAGGCGCCCAGCTACGGTCAGTCCGTGCTGACCTACGACGCGGGCTCCAGCGGTGCCATGGCCTACATGGATGCGGCGAGGGAGATCGCCTTCCGCGCCGCGGCGATGGCGGGAAGCTGACCCCGCCCGGCAGCGGTACTCTCCTGGGAGTGTCCCGCGCCGGGTTCGATCGAACGTCAGGATCAATTAGGACGCGGCGGGCAGAGACGGCGCCGATGGTGGCCGTCTCCCTGCGAGCGGGTTGTCGGCGAGGAGGATTCGTGGCCCAGCAGAGGCGTGGTGGACTGGGGAAGGGACTCGGAGCCCTGATCCCCACCGGGCCGGTCGTCGAGGTTCCGGGTGCGACGGGAGCGGCTCCGGAGACCTCGCCTGCATCGGATGACGGGCTGAGGCCGGTCGCGGGTGCCTACTTCATGGAGATCCCTCTCGAAGCGATCACCCGCAACCCCCGGCAGCCTCGGGAGATCTTCGACGAGGACGCCCTGCGTGAGCTGGCTGACTCGATCCGGGAGGTGGGGCTGCTCCAGCCCATCGTGGTGCGCTCGGTGGGCGGGGGACGCTACGAGCTCATCATGGGGGAGCGGCGCTGGCGCGCCTCCCAGCTCCTCGACCTCAAGGAGATTCCGGCGATCGTCCGGAGCACCCAGGACGACGCGCTGCTGCGCGACGCGCTCATCGAGAACCTCCAGCGGGAACAGCTGAACGCGCTGGAGGAGGCCGCGGCCTACCGGCAGCTCCTGGACGACTTCGGCGCGACCCACGAGCAGCTCGCCCAGCGCGTCGGGCGTTCCCGCTCGCACATCAGCAACACGCTGCGCCTCCTCAATCTCCCCGCCAACGTCCAGCTCAAGGTCGCGGCCGGCACGATCAGCGCGGGCCACGCCAGGGCGCTGCTCGGTCTCAGCGACCCTGCCGCACAGGAGCGGCTCGCCGCCCGTATCTACGCCGAGGGCCTCTCCGTGCGCACCGTGGAGGAGATCGTGTCGATGGGGGAGGCGACCGCGGCCCCCGCTCCCAAGACGCGTCGTGCCAAGGACGCGCCCGAGCCCGCACTCGTGCACCTCGCCACCCGGCTTTCCGATCACTTCGAGACCCGGGTGAAGGTCGACCTCGGCCGGCACAAGGGCCGCATCGTCGTCGAGTTCGCCACCATGGACGACCTTGAGCGCATCATCGGCGCTATGGCCCCCGGCGCGGCCAACTCCATCCGCGCCCTGGACGACTGAGTCCGCGGAGATCTGAAGGCAGGAGTCCTGCGGGTTCACCGGCCAGGCCGGGTTCAACCCGCGGGATCCAGCGGGAGGAAACGGCCTGACCCTTCTCTGCGCCGAAGCATCCGGACGGGGCGCTAGAGGCGACCAGAGAGCACATCCTGAGTGTGGTGGCTTCTCGCTGTTTCACGTGAAACGGCGAGAAGCCACCAACCAGAGGCAATGGACTCCGTCCCAGGCCGGGAGCCCCGGGTATGGACTCTTTACTTCTTCAGGGCCTGACGGATGTCGGCGACGAAGGTGTCCACGTCCTCGGGGGAGGTGTCGAAGGCGGTCATCCACCGCACGACGCCGCTGGGCGCGTCCCACACGTGGAAGAGGTAGCGGGACTGCAACTCGGCGATCGCCCCGGCGGGAAGCGCGGCGAAGACGGCATTCGACTCGACCGGCCATCGGAGGCTCAGCCCGGGGAGATCGGCTACACCGTCCGCCAGCCTGCGCGCCATCGCGTTCGCTTGGGCGGCGTTGCGCCGCCACAGCTCTCCGGTCAGCAGGGCCGACAGCTGCACGGAGATGAAGCGCATCTTCGAGGCGAGCTGGAGCGTCTGCCGCCGGAGATAGGGGCCGGCCTCGGCGAGTTCGGGGCGGAGTACGACGACCACCTCCCCGACCAGGGCGCCGTTCTTGGTGGCGCCGAAACTGAGCACGTCGACTCCGGCATCGGTCGTCAGTTCCCGCAGAGAGCACCCGAGGAAGGCGGCGGCGTTGGCCAGGCGGGCACCGTCCATGTGGAGGAGCATGTCGTTGGCGTGGGCCGTGTCCGCCAGTGCGGCGATCTCGTCCGGTGTGTAGCAGGTGCCGAGCTCTGTGACCTCCGAGATGGAGACCACCCTAGGCTGGACCTCGCTGATGTTGCCCCGGCCGCCGAGCCGCGCGGTCACGTCCCCCGGCGTCAGCTTGCCGTCGGGGGTAGGAACTGTCACGAGCTTGACCCCGAGGACCCGCTCGCTGGCCCCCGTCTCGTGGGTGGCGATGTGCGCCGTGTCGGGACAGATGATGGCCTCGTAGCGGCGTCCCAGCATCATGCTCAACGACACCATGTTGGCGCCCGTGCCGTTGAGGGCCGCGAGGCCGGTGGCGCCGTCGCCGAACTCGGCGCGGATCTGGTCGGCGAGGATGCTCGTCCACCGGTCGTCGCCGTAGGCGGGGGCGTCCCCTGTATTGGCGGCGTTGACGGCGTCGAGTACGGCCGGGTGCGCTCCGGCGTGGTTGTCGCTGGCGAAGCTCTTGGCGTAAAGCGGTTCGATCACGGGGCCAGGCTACGCCGCGCCCGTACAGGCACGCGCGGGACATGGCACCCAAGGGCCGACGGTCCTCGGTCCGTGGCGCGCCAGAGACTCAGGCGCGCCGGACGGCCGCTTCGAGGAGGCCGCGGCAGATGGCGCCGAGGTCCTTGCCCGCGGCCTCCACGGCCATCGGCAGCAGGGACGTCTCGGTCATCCCCGGAGCCACGTTGACCTCCAGGAAGTGCGGCCGGCCGAGCGCGTCGACGATCAGGTCGGTGCGGGAGAGATCCCGCAGGCCGAGCGCGGTGTGCGCGGTGACGGCCAGCTCCGAGCACGCCTCCGCCACCTCGGGCCGGAGCCGCGCCGGAGCGAAGAACTCGGTGTGCCCGGCGGTGTAGCGGGCGGAGTAGTCGTAGACGCCCTCGTCGGCGACGATCTCGACGGGCGGCAGCGCCACAGGCCCGTCCCCGAGGTCGATCACCGAGACCGCGACCTCCACGCCCTCGATGTACTGCTCGACCAGCGCGGTGTCCCCGTAGGCGAAGCAGCCGACCATGGCGGCGGGAAGCTCCTCGGCCTTGCGGACGATGGAACCCCCGAGGGCCGACCCGCCGCGTGACGGCTTGACGAAGAGCGGGAGCCCGAGCCTGTCGATGATGCGCGCCAGCACGGCCGACGCTCCGAGGTCGTGGAAGGTCTCCTTGGGCAGTACGACCGCCTCGGGCGTGCGAACCCCGACAGAACGGACCATCGTCTTTGCGACCGGTTTGTCGTAGGCGATGCGGCAGGCCGCGGGCGCCGCCCCCACATACGGAAGGGAGAGCAGCTCCAGCACCGAGCGGATGGCGCCGTCCTCTCCGCTGCCACCGTGCAGGGTCACGAAGACCACGTCGGGCGGGTCGGCGAGGACGGAGGGCACCAGGCTCGCGTCGGTGTCGCGCGCCTCCACGTCGATCCCGGCGGCACGCAGCACCTCGGTCACGCGGCGACCTGAGCGGAGGGAGACCTCACGCTCGTAGGACAGTCCGCCTGCCAGCACCAGCACGTGGCCGAGATCGCTCATCAAGAACCCTTCTTGCTTCGTGGGACCGGAAAGCGCCCCCCCCGGCGGGCGGGGCGCCTGCCGTACGTCGTCTTCAGGCTAGGTCGGGACCGGGTGTGTCCACGCCGCCGTGGGCGCGCATCGAGCCGGTGCCGAACGTGTCGCGCAGCATCAGCTCCTGCTGGACCACGCCCGCGAGGCGGCGGACGCCCTCGCGGATGCGGTCGGGCTCCGGGTAGCAGTAGGACAGGCGCATGTTCCGCGCGCCCGACCCGTCGGCGTAGAACCCGGTGCCGGGCACGAAGGCGACCCTCTCGGCCACGGCTCGTGGCAGGATCGCCTTGGAGTCGAGCTCCTCGGGCAGTGTCATCCACACGAAGAAGCCGCCGGCGGGCCGTGTCCAGGAGCAGCCGGGCGGCATGAGCGCCTCCAGCGAGCCGAGCATGGCGTCACGACGCTCGCGGTAGAGCTCGCGGAACGACTTGATCTGCTCTCTCCACGGCTGAGTCGCGAGGTACTGCCCGACGGCGAGCTGCGAGAAGCTCGAATGCGACAGCACGGCGGACTCCATCGCCAGCACCAGCTTGTCCCTGACGGCGTGCGGTGCGAGGGCCCAGCCGACGCGGAATCCCGGCGCCAGCGTCTTGGAGAACGACCCGAGATAGACCACCCCATCGGGGTCGTCCGCCCGTAATGCCCGCATCGGGTCGCCGTCGAAGCCCAGCAGGCCGTACGGATTGTCCTCCACGACGAGCACGTCGGCTCGCTGGCAGATGTCCAGCACCTGGTGGCGGCGGTCCGCGCTGAGGGTGACCCCGGCCGGGTTCTGGAAGCTCGGAACGGTGTAGAGGAACTTGACGCGGCGGCCGGAACGCGTCACCGACTCGATGGTCTCCGCGAGCGCCTCGGGGACGAGCCCCTGGTCGTCCATGGCGATGTGCACCACGGACGCCTGGTAGGCGGCGAAAGTGCCGAGTGCCCCGACGTAGGAGGGGCCCTCGGCGAGGACGACGTCGCCCGGGTCGATGAAGATCCTGGTGACCAGGTCGAGGGCCTGCTGGGAGCCGACGGTCACCACGACGTCGTCCGCGCCGGCGTCGATGCCCTCCAGGCGCATGACCTCGCAGATCTGCTCGCGCAGGTGCGGGTCACCCTGGCCGGAGCCGTACTGGAGGGCGACCGTGCCGCGCCGGGCGACGATGTCGGCGACGAGCTCGCCGACGGTGTCGAGGGGAAGGGCCGTGACGTACGGCATGCCGCCGGCGAGCGAGACCACCTCGGGCCTCGAAGCGACGGCGAAAAGAGCTCGGATCTCGGAGGCCACCATGCCGGTTGCCCGTGCGGCGTACCGATCGATGTAGGCGTCGATGCGCGACCCTTGGGCCGCGTTCCTCCGACCGTGATCCTGCTCTTCCGTCACGGTCCACCTCCTAGGCATAGCCGAGCTAGGTCATTGCGGAAAGACCAGAGTACGGCAGAGCGCGCCGGAACCTTCCCCGATTTATCACTTGAAGGGTCTTTTCTGGGCATACCAGCCCATTCCTCGCCACGCCCGGGGATCGGGCTTTCACGGCTTCTGGCCTGCTAGAAGGCATCACGGCACGACAGGCCAGGAGGTTCGATGACCAGGACCGCCGTACTCCGCTTTCACTCGGCTACCATGCCAGTTTGGAGACGCCGTAATTCGTGCGCTTTTCCGCCATGACTCGCGTTCGTCTCGCAAGGATTGGGGGCCCCGGGGTGTCGCGTCGGCTGGTGAATGTCACGCTGGACAACCTTGACGATCTACCACGCCGCTGCAGGCGGTGTGTCTTCTGGGAGCTCGATCCCGTCAGCGGGGAGCGCGCCCAGATGGTGGGTGATCCAGGGCTCGAAAAGGAGGCCTGGATCTCGGCGACCCTGCTCGAATGGGGGAGTTGCGGCAAGATCTGCTACGTAGACGGGGTACCGGCCGGCTTCGTCCTGTACGCGCCGCCGCTCTACGTGCCCCGGTCGGTGGCGTTCCCGACCTCGCCGGTGAGCGCGGACGCCGTGCTGCTGATGACCGCCCACATCATCCCGGAGTTCTCCGGCGGAGGGCTCGGGCGCATGCTGATCCAGGGAGTGGCGAAGGACCTCACCCGGCGTGGCGTCCGGGCCATCGAGGCGTTCGGCGACCTCAAGTGGGAGCAGCCGGGCTGCGTCCTGCCCGCCGACTATCTGCTCGCGGTCGGTTTCAAGACCGTTCGTCCTCACCCGCGCTTTCCCAGGCTCCGCCTGGAGCTGAAGACGGCGGCCTCGTGGCGTGAGGACGTCGAGGTGGCTCTGGAGCGGCTGCTGGGCTCCATGTCCCCCGAACGGGCGCTTCGCCCCGTCTGAGGCGATCTCAGCCCCTCGGCGGACGGCGGCCGGACCTCACAGAGCCCCCTGCGCCCGTATGCACAGGGGGCTCGGCCGCCCGTAGGAGGCGGAGGTACGGCGCGAGCTCGTACCTCAGGGCGTCTAGATGACGCCGTCGAGCTCGCGGAGCAGCATGGCCTTCGGCTTGGCGCCGATGATCTGCTTCACGACCTCTCCGCCCTTGTAAACGTTCAGCGTCGGAAGCTGGAGCACGCCGTAGTCACGCGGGGTCGCGGGATTCTCGTCGATGTTGATCTTCACGATGGTCAGCTTGTCGGCGTGCTCGGTCGCGATCTCCTGAAGGATCGGCGCGACCTGGCGGCACGGCCCGCACCACTCGGCCCAGAAGTCGACGAGAACGGGCTTGTCGCTATTGAGGACCTCTGCCGCGAAGGTGGCGTCGGTGACTGACTTGATCTCGCCCAAGGTGGTTCTCCCCTTAACTGGTGGCGTGGTCCGAGAGCCAGCGCTCGGCGTCCAGCGACGCCGAGCAGCCGGTGCCCGCGGCGGTGATGGCCTGGCGGTAGGTGTGGTCGACGACGTCGCCGGCCGCGAAGACGCCGTCGATGTTCGTCCTGGTGGTCGGAGTGTCCACCAGGATGTAGCCCTCGTCGTCGAGGTCGAGCTGTCCCTTGAAGAGCTCGCTGCGGGGATCGTGGCCGATCGCGATGAACACGCCGGTCACCGGGAGCTCGGTCTCCTCCCCGGTCTTGAGGTTGCGGATCTTGACGCCGGAGACCTTGGTCTCGCCCAGGACGTCGACGACCTCGCTGTCCCATATGAAACTGATCTTCTCGTTGGCGAAGGCGCGATCCTGCATGATCTTGCTGGCGCGCAGCTCGTCGCGGCGGTGGACCACCGTGACCGACCGGGCGAACCGGCTGAGGAAGGTGGCCTCCTCCATGGCGGTGTCGCCGCCGCCGACGACCACGATGTCCTGGTCGCGGAAGAAGAACCCGTCGCACGTCGCACACCAGGAGACGCCTCGGCCCGAGAGCCGCTTCTCGTTCGGGAGGCCCAGCTCGCGGTATCCCGAGCCGGTGGCGACGACGACCGTCCTCGCCAGGTAGGTCTCCGTGTGGGTCTTGACCACCTTGGGGTTCTGGGTGAGGTCGACCTCGGTGACGTCGTCGGCCAGGAGCTCGGCGCCGAACCGCTCAGCCTGCTTGCGGAAGTTGTCCATCAGCTCGGGGCCGAGGATGCCGTCGGGGAAGCCCGGGAAGTTCTCCACTTCGGTGGTGTTCATGAGCGCGCCACCGGCGGTGACGGAGCCCTCGAACACGAGCGGGCTGAGATCGGCGCGTGCCGCGTAGACCGCGGCCGTATAGCCGGCCGGGCCAGACCCTATGATGATCACATTACGGACGTCGCTCACGCCTCTCGCCTTTCGTGCCCATGGTGGTCGTTCGCTGAGCCGCCTGTGCGCGTCGACACGCCGCTCCGGCTCCTCGTCTCCCTGTTGTTCGATGCAGTGGCGTCAACAGATCCTAGGCGTCCGGGATTCCCTCCACGGCCAAGCGCCTTCCCGGACATGACGAAGTCCCCCGGGATCACCTGCGGGGGACTTCGACGAGATGAATGGAAAGGGCTGTATGCCCAGGTCAGGAGGGCCCTACTGCCAGCGGCCCACGGCAGGCCGCCTCATGTTCTCGCAGTTTCCGTCCACGACGTACACCCAGACGGCGTTGCGGAGACGGTCCTTCCAGAAGGCCATCACCGTGGCCTCGTTGCCCTGGTAGAGGGCCTGGTCGACACCGATCGGCTTGGCGGCGGTCTCTGAGTTGAGCCGCTTCCCGACCCTCTCGGAGATCTTGGTCACGCATCGCGCGACCGCGGGGTCCACGGAGGCGTCGCCTCCCGACCCAGGACCCGTGGCGCCGACGTAGGTCGCCAGAGGGCCGTTGAGCACGTCGCTGGAGTAGTTGAAGCCACTACTGCCGATCACGTAGCGGCGGCTCGCGGTCGTCGGTCCACCATCCGTCGCCCCTGGGCTGGAGGACACGCTTGGCAGGGCCAGGTTTTGACCGGGCCGCACCTCGTCGCCCGAGGCCGAAAGCATGGTCGCCGACACTCCGGCGATCCCGATCACGGCGGCGGCCGCCACGCTCGCCGCCGCGGGCATCGCCCACGAACGGCGCCGCGACGCCTTCCTGCGCCTGGCCGGGACGATCGAGCCGTCGTCGGCCACGACACCCAGCCCCACGATCGCGGGCTCCGGCAGCGATGGCGCTGGTCGTGCCGCCGGCACCACTGGAACGATCGGTGTCGGCGCCGGCCGTGGCGCCGAGGGCGCGGTCTCCCATGGGGAGTCGGCCATGATGCGGTCCCAGTCGGGTGCCTCGTCGAGCCTGAGCCCGCCACCGGCCCGCCTGGTCTCCGCCTCTGCGCCCAGGGCCTTGTCGATGCGGAGCGCGACGCCCATGGGCATCGCGGGAACCGGCATCGCCGCGAGCATCTCGCGTACCGCCGCCAGGTCGGCGAGGCTCTCCCCACAGGGATCGCATACCGCGAGATGCTCGCGGACCCGCACGGCCGTAGCGTCGTCCAGGAGCCCCTCTGCCAGCTCGGCGAGGATCTCCAAGTCGTAGTGCGTATCACCCGTCACGAAGTTCTGCTCCCTTCGCGGATGAGACGCGAGACAGGTCTGATCGGTTCCGCAGATGCGAAAGAATCGGGGCGAGTTTCGCCCGGCCACGCGCGCACCGGCTCTTGATCGTGCCCGTGGGCACCTCAAGCACCTGCGCGGCGTCCTCCACCGAGTAGCCCATCATGTCGACCAGCACCAAGGCTGCTCGCTGGTCGGCGGGAAGGAGCTTGAGCGCGGCCGAGACCTCCATGGAGACGTCTCGCTCACCTGTCTGGTCGGGTATCGGGGTGTCCCGCTCGGCGGCCTCGACGAGCTCGTCGTCGGCTACCGGGCGGATGGACTTGCGGCGCATGCGGTCGAGGCAGGCGTTCACGACGATGCGGTGGAGCCAGGTGGTCACCGCCGCTTCGCCGCGAAAGCTGTCTGCTTTGCGGTAGGCGGAGACGAAGGCGTCCTGAACGGCGTCAGCCGCCTCGTCAGGGTCACCGAGCGTACGCAGCGCCACGGCCCACATGCGATCGCGATGGCGGCGGACGATCTCGCTGAAGGCGTGTGGATCACCGCCGATATGGCTCGTCAGCAGGTCGGCGTCGGACAACGCTGACCGTGCGGCGTGCTGAGCCGCCGGCGGGCTATCGGGAGGAGGGTTCACAACGCGTGTCCTGTTAGGCCGATCCGGGAGAGTGCACGACTACGTCATAGATGGTGCCACGAAACTTCCCCTCAAAGGCCGGAAGGCGCGTAAACCAGATCAAAACGTACTGAGCGCTCGTGGCCTTTTCCGGGGTGAGGGTCACTGTTCCTGAGACATTCTCCTGCTTGGCGGCGGTTTTCAATGAGCTCAGGTCGGGGCTGTCGCCGACCCTGAGCTCGACCGTGGACCCGGGCGTATCACCCAGCGAGACGACCACGTCGGAGATCGTGGTCTGCTTGCCCAGCTCCACAATGAGGCCGACGCCCTTTTTGAGACCGCCGAGTTCGGCGCTCTCGTACTTGTCGGTGTGCCACTCGGTCGAAGGCTTGCCGTCGATGGCCAGGCGGGCGATCTCAGGGTGCTCGGTACGGTCGCTGCCGAGCGGGTCGAAACCGTCGGCCCTCGACGGCTTCACCGTGATGATCTTCGGGGCGGGCGCCTGCGACGCCGAGGAGGACGCCTCGGGCGACGGCGGCCGCTTGCCGAGGCTCTGGCCCAGAGTCCAGGCGCCGATGCCGACCGCGGCGATGACCAGGAGGACCACCACGGTGATCATCGCCCGGTTCGCCATGCCGCCCGAGGGTCGCTGGGCGGCCTGAGACGGAGGGCGATGGGGCACCTGCTGCCGGGGCGGCCTGGTGTGCTCGATGTCCTCGGGCGCCTCGGACCGGAGGCTGAGCGCGGGCGGCATCGCCGACACCGACACCGGAACGGGGGCGGGCCTCGGTACCTCGGCGAGGGCCTCCGCCACGGCGGCGGGGGTCGCGAGCGCGGGCAGCCCGCGCCGGGGCTCCTGCAGCAGGGCCCGGCAGGTGATGGCGTCGAGAAAACCGGGAACACCCGCCGTGACCTGGCGGGGAGTGCAGACCTTGCCGTCGTCGAGCGGGGCCGGCGGGAGGTCGACCTCGCCGTCACCCGGCCAGTGACCGGTCAGCGCGGTGTAGAGCAGGCGGCCGAGGCCCTGGGCGTCCTCACGGGCGGGGTCCTCGCTCTCGATGTCGCAGAGAGAGGCGTCCACGGCCAGGCCGAGAAGCTTGACGGTGCTGCCGGCGGTCCAGATGAGGCGGTCGGGGGTCAGGCAGAGATGGGCCAGCCCAGCCTCGTGAGCGTGGGCGACGGCCTCGGCGGCCTCCGCGACGAGCGCGGCCGCGCGCTCGGGCGCCATCGGCCCCGAGGAGACCATGTCGGTCAGGGTCTCGCCGGTGACCCATTCGCTCACGACGTAGGCCTGCCCGTCCTCCTCGGCGGCGTCGAAGACCTGGGTCAGGCGGGGGTCGGTCAGGCGGCTCGCCCCGCGGGCGGCGGTGACGACCTCGGCCACCCGCTCGAAGTCGGGGGAGAGCGTGAGAACGCAGACGGGCCGCGCGAGCACCTCGTCGATGGCCTTCCACAAGGTGGCGCCACCGGACTCGCTGACGCGGTCTTCCAGGCGGAACCGGTCGGCCAGGCGGCCACCGGGTTCCACGGCCGGGGCGCTCATGTGGCGATCCTCTCCCTGGTCGTGGGCGATGTCCGTGCGAAAACCGCCACGCCCCTCCTGCTCCTTGTCAGCCGGTGGTGCCCGATCTCCACCGTGCACAGGGCACCATGGTAGTCCGGAGCGGGTGCCGCCCGTGTTGCCCTTGGATCACGGGCGAACCGGACTTCCGGGTTACCTATGACTAGCGGCCTACCCGTCCCGCCACAAGTCCAATGATCGAGCTGATTTCGGCGATTCGCAGCCGGTGGGACGCGACCAGGTACATCAGCCCGCCGAGCCCGCCGCCCGCCACCAGCATGATCGTGGAGCTGAGCGGCGACACCCCGGCCAGTTGCTTGGTCGCCCACAGTGCGGCGAGGGCGATGACCGCGGCGGGGATGGCGGCGACGTACATGCGCGACAGGCCGGAGGCGACGACCCTGCCACCGAGCCCGCCGCCCACCTTGCGGCTGGCGAGGGTCCAGGCGACCGCCCCGCCGACCACGTACGCGGCGGTGAAGGCCAGGGCGAGCCCCATGACGATGAGGTGGGGGGGCAGCGTGAGGTACAGGATGAAGCTCAGCAGGGCGTTCACCGCGACGTTGCCCCCCGCGATCAGCGCGGGCGTGCGGGTGTCGCCGAAGCTGTAGAAGACCCGCAGCAGGAGCTGGTAGATCGAGAAGGGGACCAGCGCGAGCCCGAACACCTGGAGCACGTTTCCCATGTTCAGAGCGTCGTCCACCGAGGTGCTGCCGTGGGCGAAGATCAGCACGGTCACCGCAGGGCCCAGCACCATGAGCAGCAGCCCCGACGGCACGATCACCGAGCAGACCAGCCGCACGCCGGAGGCGAACTCCTCACGGATGGCGCCCAGCTCACCCTCGTGTACGTACCGGCTCATCCTCGGGAGCATCGCGGTGATCACCGAGACGGCGATGATGCCGTAGGGGAGCTGGAACAGCTGGAAGGCGTAGCTGTACGACGCGATGCCGGCGACATGGCCGGCCTTCTGCTCGAGCGCCTTGGCGGTGGCACCCGTGGCCAGGTTGGTGGTGACGATGTAGCCGACCTGGTTGAACCCGACGAAGGCGAGCGTCCACACGCCCGCCCTGCCCATCTCGCCGAGCCGCGCGTTGCGCAGGTCGAACCGGGGCACGAACCGGAACCCCACACGGTGTACGGCGACGATGAGGACGATCGACTGGATCACGATGCCGGCCGTGGTGCCGATGCCGAGAAGGGCCAGGTCGGACGATGTGACCGCCTCGATGTCGCCGCCCGCGTGGCTGACGAAGTGGTAGAAGAGGCCGACCGCGATGACCACGAGGTTGTTGAGCACGGGCGCCCACATCGGCGCCGCGAACCGGTCGCGGGTGTTCAAGATGGCGCCGGCGATCGCGCCGATGCCGAAGAACGCGATCTGGGGAAGGATGAAGCGCGCCAGCGTGGTGGCGACCTGGGCGCTGCGGGGATCCAGGTCGGTGGTGAGGAGCGCGATGAGCAGCGGGGCGCACAGCACCCCGAGCACGGCGATGGCCAGCAGCGCCATCGTGGCCACGGTCATCAGCCGCTGCTCGTAGGCCCGGCCGCCGTCGGCGTCGTGCTTCTGCGCCTTGACGATCATCGGGACGATCACACTGCTGAGCACACCTCCGATGAGGAGGTCGAACAGGATGAACGGGATCGTGTAGGCGACGTTGTAGGCGTCGCCCAGGGCCGCGACGCCGATGGCCGACGCGAGCACGGCCGTACGTACGAAGCCGGTCAGGCGGGACACCATGGTGCCCGCGGCCATGACCGCGCTGGCGCGCAACATCCGGCTCATGAAGGCCCCTCTCGATGTTGTGCGGGTTCCGGTACGGCTCGCGGGCCGGTCCGCCCCGGCCTGCGGCCCTTCGCGGAGCGCCGGGCGTGGCGGCGCAGGACGCGCAGCATCACGGCGGCGAGCACCACGGTGAGGGCGGCCCCCACGATCACCAGGACGATCGCGGTGTAACCGGTCATGCGAACGGTCACCTCGACCGGAAGGCCGTAGCGCACGCCGCTCTCGCTGGTGAGCTGCACCTTGACCGTCGTCTGGCCGTCGCCGTTGCCCATCATCGGGATGTCCAGCGACCTGGTCTTGCCCGGGCTGATGGTGACCGGAGACTCGTACGTGCCGATCGTGAGGAGCTTGCGGTTGCCGGACGTGATCTTCACGCCGACCGTGACCTCCTCGTCCTGGAGGTCGTTGCGGATGCTGATCGGGACGATGCCGTTCTTCCCCGCGAGCGTGCGCTGCTCTCCCGTGGAGACGGAGATCGCGTCGGTGCGCTCGCTGACGGCCGAGTCGATCTGCTTGAGCAGCGGGTTCGCGCTGCCCGTGCGGCCACGCCAGGCCGTCGAGGTGAGCCTCAGCAGGGCGGTGTCGAAGACCCTGCGGTGGTCCTTGGTGACGGTGGCGGTGAGCTCCGCGCGGTTGCTGAGCTTCTTGACGTCGCTGATGTAGGACTTGGCGAGCTCGGCCTGCTCGTCCTTGTCGGTGTACACCAGGTCGGTGCGGGGCACGCCGTCCTTCGGCGGCTTGACGGAGCTCAGGGAGACCGGCTTGAGCCACGGCGCGGAGGCCGCAGTCTTCAGCACGGTGGTGACGAAGGCCGGGTCGGGATTCCAGCGGCGGGGCGGCGCGGCGATGACCGAACGCGCCTCCTCCGGCCGTTCGGCGCTGATCATCGCGGTCTCGGCGAGGAACCGCTGGCTGATGAGGGTGGTGGTGCCGGGAGCGGTCGTGCCGGTCGTCGTGAGGAGCTGGCTGAGCACGGGATCGGCGAGCAGCACGTTGACACTGCCCTGGACGGTCGCGAGCGAGGTGGCGGCGTCGGGCGTGTAGGCCGGCGGAGGGCTTGCGGGAAGGGCCGTGGAGGAGAGCAGCACCGTGCGGACGTCGCCTACGGCCAGCACGTCGAGGGCGTCGTGGTCGATCACGCCGCCGACCGGCCAGTTGGTGGCGGTGCCCACCTCCTTGCCGAGCAGGTCGCTCGCGACGGAGGCGCCCTTGTCGATCGCGATGCCCGTGGCGGTGTCGAGCCCCTGGTGGCTCACGGCGGCGACGTCGGGGTCGGCGTACGGGGTGGCGATGACGGGAACCTTGGCGAGCGAGGCGCGCAGCCTCTGCAGCCACTGCGCGACACCCTGGTCGGCGGTCTTCCTCGTCGTGGCCGTGCCCGTCTTGAGGCTGTAGTCCTTGGACATGGCCTGCGCGTCGTCGAGGAGGGCCGGATCGACGAACCAGCTCACGCCCTTGGACGGCGTCTCAGCGATCTTCAGGACCTTGCCCAGGCGCCCGTCGTCGGCGACCGCCTGCCGCAGGCCGTCGTCGACGAAGGTGGCGTCGTCGCCGCGATGCGGCTGGTCGACGATGGGAAGCGCCCAGGCGATCTTGGTGCGGGTGATCGGCTGGTCCTTCGGTGCGTACGGAAGGAACGTGCGCTGGGAGGCCAGCGGCCGGCCCACGCCGTCCACGAGCTCGATCGTCAGGGGGTAGACCCCGAACCGGACCATCCCCAGCGAGGCCGGGGTGACGTTGAACTCCCAGGGGAGCTTGCCCGAGGCGGGGAGCTGGCTCACGTAGACCGTGCTCCGCGAGGAGTCGAGGATCTGGCCGCCGTCGGCGAACGCCTGCATCTCGGTGCGGTTGGCGAACGGCTGTCGCGAGAAGCGCAGCCGGACCGAGACCCCCGCGAAAGCGGTCGCGCCGGTGTTGGTGACCGAACCCGAGATCGAGATGGGTGTGGCCGGCTCGCGGGGCGCCTGCGGTGTTATGGAGTCCACCACTATCTGGGCGTCCTGACGGCTGGAAGCCGGCGCGCTCGTGATCCCCCTCGTCTCCGCGGTACTAGTGGAGGTCGTGCCCACGGGGCCCGTGACGGCCCCCGGGGCGATGGCGGCACTGGCGATGGCCGCCGGGGCGATGAGGAACGCGGCGGTCAGAACGGAGATCAGGGCGGCTCCGCGGGTCACGTGCCGGCCAGGGGTGGAGTTCGGCGCACGCCCAGAATGGTATGGCCTAAAGCAGAGCGGGCGGCGATTCGCAGCGGGGGAGGCCCATCACGGGCCGTACTTCCCGGGAGCCGGGCATCCGCACGGTCCTGTGCCGCGCCGCCTGGAGGTCCACGTACTTCCCCGGGGTGAGTGTGAGCAGGTCAAGGGCCCTCAGCCGCAGGGCCGTACGGCGCTCCCCGGTGGGGGTGTACACCAGGTCGTCGGGGTCATGCGAGTCCGCCAGGCGCTCGTCGATCAGTACGGTGAGTTCATCCGGGAGCAGGAGGGGTGACACCGATGTGGCGGCGTAGTCGGTGGCGGAGTTGACCAGGAAAGCGGGCGCCGGCCGCACCCGCCGCGCGCCGAGCAGCGCGCCGACGGCGCCGGGCCGAGGGGGTGAGGCGACCGTCGTGACCACGGCCACGGGCTCGCGTGAGCTGCGCGTCGTCACCTCGAACACCGTGACCCGGATGCACGAACCAGGCTCGACGCCGAGAATTTCGGGGAGGTCGTCGGCGCACGTCAAGGCGCGCGGAAGCCGTACGATCTCATGGTGGATCTGGTGGGACAGGAGCCGGCGGTGGATCGCGAGGGCGTCTTTCATCTCTCGTGCTCCTTGTCTTGTCCGGGTGCCCCCGACAGATCTGCGACTGACCGTAACCTGGTGATCGCATGGGGCGTGTTCCCGGGCGGGTTACACCAGGGCTAGCGCGGAGATTCTCTTCCGTAACCGAAGGACCTACCCAGCTTGTCCGTCTCAAATCTGAGCGTTAGTCAGCAGAGGGCCGTGATCGACCTATTCCGGCGGATTGCCCCAGTCGCCGATGAGCTCGGCGAGCTGTTCGCCACGCATGGGCACGAGCTCGCCGTCGTCGGCGGGTCGGTCCGCGACGTCTTTCTCGGGCGCATCGGGAACGACCTCGACCTGACCACCGACGCCCGCCCCGAGCGGGTGCTGGAGATGGTCAAGGGATGGGCCGACTCCATCTGGACCATCGGCATCGACTTCGGCACGGTGGGCGTCCGCAAGGGCAGCTGGGTCCTGGAGATCACCACCTACCGCAGCGAGTCGTACGATCCGAAGTCCCGCAAGCCCGAGGTGGTCTACGGCGAGACCCTCGAAGCCGACCTCGAACGACGCGACTTCGCGATCAACGCGATGGCGGTGCGGCTGCCGGGGCACGAGTTCGTCGACCCCTACGGCGGGCTGTCCGACCTCGCCGCGAAGGTCCTGCGCACCCCGGGCACCCCCGAGGCCTCCTTCGACGACGACCCGCTGAGGATGCTGCGGGCGGCGCGCTTCGCCTCCCAGCTCGGCTTCGCCGTCGATCCGCCGGTCGTCGCCGCCATGACCTCGATGGCCGACCGCATCGAGATCGTCTCCGCCGAGCGCATCCGTGACGAGCTCGACAAGCTGATCTGCGGCGAGCACCCGAGGGAAGGCCTGGGCCTGCTGGTGGACACCGGCCTCGCCGCCCATGTGCTGCCCGAACTGCCCAAGCTGCGCCTGGAGATCGACGAGCACCACCGGCACAAGGACGTCTACGAGCACACGCTCATCGTGCTGGAGCAGGCGATCGCGCTGGAGGCGGCCGGCGCCGACCGCGTGCTCCGCTGGGCGGCGCTGCTGCACGACATCGGCAAGCCCAAGACCCGGCGGTTCGAGGAGGCAGGCCGGGTCTCCTTCCACCACCACGAGGTGGTCGGCGCCCAGATGACCAAGAAGCGCCTCGCCGAGCTGCGGTTCCCCAAGGACGTCGTGGCCGACGTCTCGCGCCTGGTCGAGCTGCACCTGCGTTTCCACGGCTACGGCACCGGCGAGTGGACCGACTCGGCCGTGCGCCGCTACGTACGCGACGCCGGGCACCTCGTCGAGCGGCTGCACAAGCTGACCAGGGCCGACTGCACGACCCGCAACAAGCGCAAGGCCCAGGAGCTGTCACGCACCTATGACGACCTGGAGGAGCGCATCGCCCGCCTCGCCGACGAGGAGGAGCTGGCGAAGATGCGGCCCGAGCTCGACGGCAACGAGATCCAGAAGATCCTCGGTGTCGGTCCCGGGCCCGTGGTCGGCAAGGCCTACAAGTTCCTGCTTGAGATGCGCCTCGACGAGGGCGTCGTCGGCAAGGAGGCCGCCACGGCGGCACTGGTGGAGTGGGCGCGCGGCCAGGGCGTCGTCCCCGGCTGAGCCCTTCGCCCGTTCATGGGCCGGCCGGGTCGTCCACAGGTGGACGGCTGTTTCGCGGGGTCGTCCACAGGCCGGGCCGGTCCTCGTGGCGGGGTACGCGGCCGGGGTTAGGGTGACCGAGTGGACGCCCGAACGCTGACCGATCTCGACCGCAGACACCTGTGGCACCCCTATGCCCAGGCCTTTCCCGCCGTCCCCGCACACCCCGTCGTGAGGGCCGAGGGTGTGCGGCTGACCCTCGCGGACGGCCGTGAGCTGGTCGACGGCATGTCGTCCTGGTGGGCGGCGATCCACGGCTACAACCATCCGCGTCTCAATGCCGCCGCCCGCGAGCAGCTCGACGACATGGCCCATGTGATGTTCGGCGGCCTCACCCACGAGCCCGCCGTGCGGCTGGGGCGGCGGCTGGCGGAGATGACGGGCCTTCCGAAGGTGTTCCTCGCCGACTCCGGGTCGGTGGCCGTCGAGGTGGCCATCAAGGCGGCGATCCAGTGCACGGGCAGGAGCCGCCTGCTCACCGTCAGGGGCGGCTACCACGGCGACACGTTCGGCGCCATGTCGGTGTGCGACCCGGTCAACGGCATGCACCACCTGTTCAGCGGCGTCCTTCCCCAGCACGTCTTCGCGGACAGGCCACCGGGCGGCTACGGCCGGCGTCCGGGAGGCTCCGAGGATCATGAGGTCGACGAGGCCTATCTCGGCCATCTGGCGGACCTGGTGGCACAACATGCCGGTGAGCTGGCGGCGATCATCGTGGAGCCCGTGGTGCAGGGAGCGGGCGGCATGCGCTTCTATCACCCGGCCTATCTCCGGAGGCTGCGTGAGCTGGCCGACGAGCACGGCGTCCTGCTCATCGCCGACGAGATCGCGACGGGCTTCGGCCGCACGGGCGAGATGTTCGGCTGTGACCACGCGGGCGTCAGGCCCGACATCATGTGCGTCGGCAAGGCGCTGACCGGCGGCTATCTGACCCTGGCGGCCACGCTCTGCACCCTGGAGGTGGCCGAGCGGGTCGGCGTGCTGATGCACGGGCCGACGTTCATGGGCAATCCCCTGGCGGCGGCCGTCGCCGACGCCTCACTGGCCCTGCTGCATGAGCGCCCCTGGCGAGACGAGGTCAAGCGCATCGAGGCCGGCCTGGTCGAGGGGCTGGCCGGCGCGGCCGGCGCTCCCGGAGTGAGGGATGTCAGAGTGCTCGGGGCGATCGGCGTGATCGAGACGGTGCACCCCGTGGACACCTCGAAGGTCCAGGACATCGTGATGGAGCACGGCGTCTGGCTGCGGCCCTTCGGGCACCTCGTCTACACGATGCCGCCCTACACGATCGATCCCGACGATCTGGCACGCGTCACCACCGCGATGACGGCGGCCGCGGCCACATTGCCGGCCTAAGTGATGCCGCGGGGTCGCGCGGTTACTGGGTGACCCTTTGGGGGGAGAGGGGGGTGGCCTTTCCGGCGATCAGGCGGTAGCCGAGGGCGCTGAGGACGTATCCCACCGAGGCGATCACCAGCACGAGGTAGGACTTGCCGTTGGCCGGGAGGATCAGCGCCACCACGGAGGCCGCCAGCACGAGCATGCCGTTGAAGAGCATGTCGTAGATCGAGAACACCCGGCCCAGATAGGCGTCCTCGACGTCGCGCTGCACGATCGTGTCGGTGCAGATCTTCACGCTCTGCCCGGTGACGCCCAGGACGAAGCCCCCCGCGAGGAACCCCACCTGCTGGAACGGCAGGCAGAGCAGCAGCTCAAGCACCCCGCCCGTGGCGAGCATGATCGGGATCCACGTCTCGGGACGGAAGCGCTCGGTGGCCCACGGGGTGATCAGCGCGGCCACGAAGAAGCCGAGGCCCGAGGTGGCGAGCACCCCTGTGATGTGGCTCAGGCCCGCCTCGACGTCCGTGGTGAAGTAGAACCGGTAGAGCATCACGGTCATGACGATGAACATGCCGTACAGGAACCGGTGGGCGCCCATGCTGGCCAGTGCCGCGGCAGGGGCCCTCAGGCGCACGATGTGACGGGCACCGTCGATCATGCCGGTGACCACGTTGCGTACGGCCTCGCGGGCCTGCGGCCGGTTCGGGTCGTACGAGGGCCCGAGCAGGGCCCTCCGCATCGTGGAGGCGATCAGCGAGCTCAGACCGAAGACCACGCCCGAGACGACCAGCAGCATGGCCGTACCGCTGTGCTCGGCGCCGAACAGGAGGCGGAGCAGGAACCCGATCCCGGCCCCGATGAACGTGACGATCGTGCCCGAGGTCGGGGTGACGGCGTTGGCCAGCATCAGGCGCTCGCCCTCGACCACGTGGGGAAGCGCGGCGCTGAGAGCAGAAAGGAAGAAGCGGTTGACCCCGAGCACCGCGAGTGCGGCGCCGTAGAAGCACCAGTCGGGGGCGTTCAGCGCGACCAGCAGGGCGGCCAGGATCAGCAGGACCCCGCGGACCACCGGCGCGATCACCAGGATCTGGCGGCGCGACCAGCGGTCGATGAACACCCCGGCGAACGGGCCGAGGATCGAGTAGGGAAGCAGGAGGACGGCGAACGCGACGGCCGCTTCGGCCGCGCTGGTCTGCTTCTCAGGCATGAAGAAGGCGTAGCCCGCCACGGCGAACTGGAACACGCCGTCGGAGAACTGCGAGACCAGGCGGGTGGCGAACAGACGTCTGAAGTCCCGGCCTCGAAGGACGGCACGAAGGTCGGAGACGTAGGACACGCGGGTCAGCCTACTGGCCCGGTGTCGAAGGCCACATCGGGAACATCCCCGATATGCCCCAAGGGGAGAACGCCCACCGCTTCGGTCGAGCGTGGTGGAAAGCGGCTTTCACCGGGGTCTGGTCGATTACCACGCCGTTGATCCAGTCGCGTCCCATTCCGGTTCGCCCGAGGTAGACGCTTGGTCCACCTGGGAGGACCTTTCCTTATCCGGGGATGACGCTTGTCCAGCGAACGGGCCTGACGGAGGGCCGGGCGCATGACCTGAGCACACATGATCACGTACCCTCGATCGAGTGACCAATGACGAACAGGTCGTGCTCGTGAACGCCGAAGGCGAGGCCATCGGCACCGCTCCCAAGTCCGCTGTGCACGGCGCCGACACGCCCCTGCACTTGGCGTTCTCCTGCTATGTCTTCGACGGCGAGGGAAGGGTCCTTCTGACCCGGCGCGCGTCCCACAAGCGCACCTGGCCGGGGGTGTGGACGAACAGTTGCTGCGGGCACCCTCTGCCGGGTGAGCCTCCCGTGGAGGCGGTCGTCCGCAGGCTCTCCTACGAGCTCGGGCTCGCCGCCGACAGCCTCGAACTGATGCTCCCCACGTTCGCCTACCGCGCGGTGATGCAGGACGGGACGGTGGAGCACGAGATGTGCCCGGTCTACCGGGCCATCGTCTCCAGCGATCCGCGGCCCAATCCGGACGAGGTCGGGGAGACCCGGTGGATGCCCTGGAAGGAGTTCACCAACGACGTCATGAGCGGGCTGCTCGCGATCTCTCCGTGGTGCGGTGAGCAGGTGCCACTGCTCCTCGCTCTCGGCGCCGACCCCGCCGCCTGGGAGGCCGCCGACCCGGCCGACCTGCCCCCAGCGGCCAGAAGCCCTCGATAGGACCTCCCAATACACGAAGAAGCGCCCGGATGATTCCGGACGCTTCCTCATCTCTGTGCCGGCGTCTCTGTGCCGGCGGCGGCCCCGCGCGGGCCACTGTTCGCGTACGGCCGCCGTCGGGCGCTCCCCGGGTGGGTCAGCGCTCGATCTCGCCGCGGATGAACTTCTCGACCCACTCGCGGGCGTCGTCGTCGGAGTACTGCTCCGGCGGTGACTTCATGAAGTAGGACGAAGCCGACAGGATCGGCCCCCCGATGCCGCGGTCCATGGCGATCTTCGCGGCGCGCACCGCGTCGATGATGACGCCGGCGGAGTTGGGGGAGTCCCAGACCTCCAGCTTGTACTCCAGGTTCAGCGGGGTGTCGCCGAAGGACCTGCCCTCAAGGCGGACATAGGCCCACTTACGGTCGTCCAGCCACGGCACGTGGTCCGACGGGCCGATGTGGACGTCGGCCTTGGCCATCTCGTGCGGGATCTGCGACGTGACGGACTGCGTCTTGGAGATCTTCTTCGACTGGAGGCGCTTGCGCTCCAGCATGTTCATGAAGTCCATGTTGCCGCCGAAGTTGAGCTGGTACGTGCGCAGCAGCTCGACGCCGCGGTCCTCGAAGAGCTTGGCCATGACGCGGTGGGTGATGGTCGCGCCGACCTGGGACTTGATGTCGTCGCCGACGATCGGGACGCCGGCGTCGGTGAACTTCTGCGCCCAGACCGGGTCGGAGGCGATGAAGACCGGGAGCGCGTTGACGAAGGCCACGCCCGCGTCGATGGCGCACTGGGCGTAGAAGCGGTCGGCCTCCTCGGACCCCACGGGAAGGTAGGACACCAGGACGTCGACCCTGGCCTCCTTGAGCACCGCCACAACGTCGGCCGGAGACTCGTCGGACTCCTCGATCATCTCGCGGTAGTACTCGCCGAGACCGTCGTAGGTCGGGCCACGCTGCACCGTGACGCCCGTGGGCGGCACGTCGCAGATCTTGATCGTGTTGTTCTCCGAGGCCACGATCGCCTCGGACAGGTCGCGGCCGACCTTCTTGGCGTCGACGTCGAACGCCGCGACGAACTCCACGTCACCGACGTGGTAGTCGCCGAACTGGACGTGCATCAGGCCCGGCACCCGGCTGGCGGGGTCGGCGTCCTTGTAGAACTGCACACCCTGCACCAGCGCCGCGGCACAGTTGCCGACTCCGACGATGGCTACGCGCACGGAACCCATCGCACTCGCTCCTTTACTCATTCGTCTTATCAGGAACGGGCTCGGCGTCCTGCGCCCCCGCCCTGTCCGCTCTTGGCCGGACGGCTTGCGCTCGTTCGGTATCGATCAGCTCGTTCAGCCAGCGCACTTCACGCTCGACTGATTCCAAACCGTGGCGCTGTAATTCCAAGGTGTAACTGTCCAACCGCTCACGCGTGCGGGCGAGAGCCGTGCGAACCCCGTCGAGTCGCTCTTCCAAGCGGCTTCTGCGACCTTCAAGGATGCGCAGCCGTACCTCGGCCTCGGTGTGGCGGAAAAAGGCGAAGTGGACGCCGAAACTCTCGTCTTCCCAGGAGGAGGGCCCCGCCTGGGTGAGCATCTCGTGCAGGCGCTCCTTGCCCTCGGCCGTCAGCTTGTAGACGATCTTCGACCGCCGGCCGGTGAGTGGCAGAGAGGTGTCGCGGGGGGTCTGCGTGGGGGTGCATGGACCGCCCTCGTCCGGCGCCTCCTCCGCGATGAGACCGTCGGCCAGAAGCTGCCGAAGGCACGGATAGAGCGAGCCGTAGGAGAACGCACGAAACATGCCGAGCAGGGCATTGAGCCGTTTCCGCAGCTCATAGCCGTGTAAGGGAGTCTCGTGAAGCGAGCCGAGCACGGCCAGTTCCAGGACTCCGCCCCTGCTGACCGCCACTGGAACCGCCCCCTCTCGCATCGATGTGCTCTGCCGATGTATCGAGTCGATACATCCAGAGGATACGTCGCGTCGGCATAGTGTGCAATCGGCAAAAGCTCAAGCGGTTGGGCGGAATAGTCAAAAAAGTCGTAGTCTGACGCTCATGTGGTCACAGCGAGGGGTCGTGGACTACGGCCTCGCGAAGCGGGCGACCGTACAGTCGCTCCGCTCCGGTCGCGCGGCCAGGAGCGACGTGTGCGATGCGCATCCCTACCTTCTGCGTGCCGCCAGGTATCACGGTGAGCCCACCGAGCGCGTCTGCCCAATATGCGAATGCCGGAACGTGACCCATGTCACATATGTCTATGGCGACCAGCTAGGCCGCGGTGCGGGTCGTGTAAAAGCCACGTCAGACCTTGTTCAGATGGCCCACGAATACGAGGAATTCCGGGTCTACGTTGTTGAGGTCTGCCAAGGTTGTTCATGGAATCACCTGACGGTTTCCTTCGTCCTAGGCAACGGCGGGCCACCGGGCAACTCCGGCAAAGACGGACAGACCGCGGAGACGTAGTCCAGCGAAGTCGAGCTTCACGGCTCAGGAGGCACGCCTCTCCGCCTGACGCTGACAGACGTCGAAGACCCTCCAGATCGCCAGATGACCCAACGAGGACGCGTGAGTTACAGCAGCTATGGCTCCGAGCCGACCGGCCGCCCCGACCCAGTCGAGGGCCCCGGCGGACCA
>NZ_JBEZFH010000042.1:0-40832 GCF_040649355.1 Sphaerisporangium sp. NPDC049002
GCCGGCGGCCTCGCGGCCGTAGCTGGACTGATGGGCGCGCGCGAGGTCGATGGCCTCGGCGTTCGCCGCGTCGGGGTTGGCGGCGTTCACGATGCCGACCGGTGCCATGTACATCGCGGCGCCGCAGTTGACGATGTTGCCGACCCCCGCCTCACGCGGGTCGATGTGGCCGTAGTGCAGGCGCAGGACCAGCCACTTCTCGGCGAGGAAGACCCGGTGCAGCGGCAGCGCCTCGGCCTCCAGCTCGGGGATCCAGCGCTTCTCGCCCATCATCTCGGGCACCAGGTGCTCGGCCGCCGCGTAGGCGTCCAGGTGCCGGCCGGCCTTCTCGTACACGCGGATCAGCGCGTGCGTCATCAGGGTGTCGTCGGTGACGTGGCCGTCGCCCTTGTGGTACGGGGCTATGGGGCGGGCGTTGCGCCAGTCCTCGAAGTACGGCGGGACGATGCCCGTCACGTACCCGTCGTAGCGGTCCTGGATCTGCTCGGGCGTCCAGCCCTCGGTCGCGCCGCCGAGCGCGTCGCCGACCGCCGCGCCCGTCACGCATCCGACGGCCTTGTCGGTGAGCAGGTCGGTGGGCAGGCCGGTCAGCGGGTCGTCCTGCGGCGTCATGCGAGTCCTCCAGCGATGTCGATGAGATCCGTTCCTGCCAGGTCGGGCAGGCCGCAGCCCGCCAGCGTGCGCGCGGCGGCCCGCCAGCCCTCCGGCAGCGCCTCGTACCCGGTGAACGCCCCGGTGAGCGCCCCGGTCAGGGCCGGGGCGGAGTCGGCGAGCGAGGGCAGGCACGCGGCGGCGGGTACGGCCGCGCCGAGCGCGCCCCCGGACACCTCCGCGAGCGCGAGCGCCACCGCGACCGTCTGCGACGCGGCGACGCCGTAGCTGTACACGTGATCGAGCAGCGCCGCGTCCAGCGCGGGGACCGCCGCGAAGGGGTCGCCCGCCTTCCGCGCCACGGCGAGCGCCGTCCTGGTCGCGTGCCCGATCGCGGTGCCCGCGGGCAGCTCGGCCAGCGCCGCCTCGACGGCCGAGGCCATCGGACCGCCCGCCACCAGCTCGGCGACCGCCGCCGCCACGGCCATGGCCGCGTGGACGCCGTCCCCGGCGTTGGTGACCGAGGCGTCGGCCTTCGGGTCGGCCCCGATCGCCCCGAAGGCGACGGCCCGTACGGCCGCCGCGTCGTCGAAGAAGTGCGGGTTGTCGTGACCGCTGGCCGGGGGCCGCTTGCCCGCGGCCAGGTTGTCCAGCGCCGAGCGCACGGAGATCCGCACGCGCAGGTCCGTACGGCCGGCCAGCCTGCCGAAGGCCTCGGCGCGGTCCTCGTGGATGGTGAGCGCGGTCCAGGCCAGCCATTCGGCGTCGTCGGACGGCCCGATCGACAGCGGCTCGACGGGCTGGTTCAGCGTGAACGGCACGGGCGGGGTCGTGACCCGGTGCTCCTCGGCGAAACCGTCCAGCTCCCTCGCGAGCCGCCTGCTCCAGGGCGCGAGCAGCGCGGAGCGGTGCCGCGCGGACGGCCAGCCGGCCGCGTCGCCGATCGCGAGGCCGATGAAGGCCCCGCGGATCCTGTCCCCCGATGACATGTCTCTCCTCTTATCCCTTGGACCGGCGGCTTATCCCTTGGACCGGCGTCGCGAACGTGCCGGCCGGCCCTCGCGCCCGTTCACGCCGGTTCCCCGGTCGCGGCCACGAGTTCGGTGGCGACGTCGAGTACGTGCCTGCCGGCGACGGCCGGCAGGCACCTGCCCGTGACCGGGCCGATCTCCCTGGCCCACCGCGCCGGTACGGCGCTCTCGCCGCGCCCCGCCCCCGCGAGGGCGCCGGCGATGGCCGCGGTGGTGTCGGCGTCCCTGCCGAGGTTGGCGGCGCACACCACCGACTCCTCGACCTCGCCCGCGCCCATGAGGTATCCGGCGAAGGCGAGCGCGACCGCCTCGGGCGCGAGGTCCGTCCAGGGGTAGTGGCGCACGACCACGGCCTCGTACAGTCCCCCCGCCGACCCCGCCTCGCGCAGGCTTTCGGCCGACCCCGCGGCGACCGCGGCGACGGCGGCACGCAGGTTGCGGGAGGTCCAGGAGTCCTCGGGGACGGCGGCGATGCCGGCCTCGACGACCTCGCCGGGCGACGCGCCGGTCATGGCGACGGCCACCGCCGCAGCGACCGCCTGCCCGCCGTACACGCCCTCGCCGCTGTTGCTCACCACCCCGTCGACCGCCACCAGGCGGGCGGCCTCGGCCGGGTCGCCGGTGGCGAAGATGCCGTACGGCGCGGCGCGCATGGCGAGCCCGTCCGACCATCCGTGCTGGTGCCACATGCCGGACAGCGGCGGCTCGATGCCCCGGCGGAGCGCCTGGATGGCCCCGAGCTCGGAGAAGCCCGCGCCGCGCATCGGGCCGTCGATGTTCGGGATGATCTGCTCGCGGTACTCCCTGGCGACGTCGGCGGGTGTCATGGCCGACCCGTACCTGCACAGCAGGGAGGAGGCGAAGATGGTGTACTCGGTGTCGTCGGTGCCTCCCATGCCGGGCTCGATCTCGGTGAGCCGGCCCCAGCGCCGTGCGATCTCCTCCGGGGCGAGGTTCTCGGCGGGCCGCCCGAGGGCGTCGCCGGCCGCCAGGCCGAGCAGGCACCCCCGGGCGCGGGTCAGCTTCACTTGCTGTAACGCTCCAGCACCTTGTTGCCCTCCTCGACGAGCGTCTTGGCCGCCTGGTCGATGGTGATCTTGTTGGCGAAGTACTGCTGCAGAGTGGGCGTGGCCACCTTGCTCTTCCACTCGTCGAACCCGTTCACCCGCAGGTAGGGGGCGACCACCAGGTTCTTGGCGGAGGCGGTGGCCACGTCCCAGCCGTTCTCCTTGGTCGTCATCGACGGGTCGCTCGCGGCCTTGGTGCTGGTCGGGAGCAGCCAGTCGCCCTTGGCGAGCTTGGCCTGGTTGGCGCTGTTCAGGAAGAACGAGATGAACTGCGTCGCCTGGTCGGGGTACTTGCTGTCGGCCGCGACCGACAGGGTCTGCGAGGCGGCGCCCTGGTTGGAGCTGGTGCCCTTCAGCGGCGGGAGCGTGATCCACTCGAAGCCGGCCGGGGCCTGCTCCACGACCTGCTGGCGCAGGTAGACGCTCGCGGGGATCATGGCGTACTTGCCCGCGTAGAAACCGGGAAGCGGGTCGGCGGTGCCCATGCCGAGCGTGGACGGGTCGGCCGACTTGTCCTTGTAGAGCTGGTCGTGGATGCGCTGCAGGACCTCGCGCTCCTCGGGGCCGACCTTGACCGTGGCCTTGGTGCCGTCGGTCTGGAAGAAGGTGCCTCCGAAGTTCAGCCCGAGGTTGAGCACCTTGTTGACCGGCGACTTCAGCGGCCAGGCCACCCCGAAGGAGCCGCCCTTGGTGAGCTTCTTGCAGATCTCGGCGTACTCGTCCCAGGTCCAGGGGTCGTCCGGGGTCGGGACGCGGACCTTCGCCGCGTCCAGCAGCTTCTTGTTGGCGATGATGACCTGCGACTCCTGGAGGAACGGCACGCCGTACACGCCCTGGCCGCCCTTGCCGTCGGCGAAGGTCACGGTGTCCCAGGCGGGCTGCGGGATGTCGCTCTTCAGGTCGGCGGGGAGCTTGCCGGTGAGGTCCAGGAGGTAGCCGCGCGAGGCGAAGCCGGCGAGCGCCGGGGAGTCGTCGTGGATGACGTCCGGCGGGTCACCGCCCTCGAACGAGGTGACGAGCTGGTCGTTGACGTTGTCCCAGCTCCCCTGGACGTACTCGACCTGGGTGCCGGGGTTGGCCTTGTTCCACTCGCCGACGATCTGCTTGTTCGCGGCGATGGACTCCTTCTGCCAGGCGAGGCTCAGGAACTTCAGGTTCACGGCCTTGGCGGGCTGGTCACCGCCGCCGGTGTCTCCGCCCGACGAGCAGCCGGCGGTCAGTGCGACCATCGCGGCCGCCGCCACCGCGAGTGCGGTTCTGGTACGCAAGAGTTTCTCCTATCGGGGGGTGCAGCATGCTTGTTGGGTTCCGCGGGAGCTAGCCCTTGACGGCGCCGGCCATCAGGCCCGATCTGAGCCGTCGCTGGATGATCGCGAAGAACACCAGGCTCGGGATCGTCGCGAGCAGCGACGCCGCCGCGAGCGGGCCGAGACGTACGACCCCCTCCGCGCCGGTGAACTTGACGAGGGTGAGTGGCAGGGTCGCCACGTCGGGGTCCTTGAGGACGACCAGTGCGAACAGGAACTCGTTCCAGGAGGAGATGAAGGCGAACAGGGCCGTGGCCACCACGCCGGGGGCGAGCAGCGGCGCGACGACCTTCACCAGCGAGCGGATCCGGCCAGCGCCGTCGACGGCCGCGGCCTCCTCCAGCTCGCGCGGCACCGCACGCACGTACCCCTGGAGCATCCACAGCGCGAACGGCAGCACGAACGTGACGTGCACGATGGTGAGGCCGGGCAGGGTGTTCACCAGGTCCAGGCTCCGCAGCACCATGAACAGCGGGATGATGATCAGGATGAACGGGAAGACCTGGCTGACCAGCACCCACCCGACGGCGAGCTTGCTGACGAGCGAGCGGTAGCGGGCCATGGCGTACGACGCGGGCAGCGCGAGCACGACGGTCAGCACCGAGCACGCGACCGCCACCGCGAGGCTGCGCAGCGCGCTGCCGACGAGGTCCTGCTCGCCGAAGGCGTCGGCGAAGTTGGTCAGGATGGGGTGGCGCGGGATCCAGGTCGGGACCAGGCTCGCCATCTCCCGCGAGGTCTTGAGCGCCGTGGACAGCAGCCAGACCATCGGGAAGGCCAGGAAGACCACGTAGCCCAGCAGGGCGAGGTACTGCAGTGGCCTGCGCATGTCAGTCCGCCTCCCTCATCTGCCGCCAGATATAGAGGCCGAGCACGGCCAGCACGAGGATCACGAAGGCGACGCCCAGCGTGGCCGCGTACCCGAAGAAGCCGTAGCGGAAGGCCTCCTCGTAGGCGAAGAGCATCGGCAGTCGGGTCTGCCCGCCCGGCCCGCCCTGGGTGAGGACGTAGACCAGGCCGAACTGGTTGATGTTCCAGACGAAGTCCAGTGAGGTGATCGTCACGATCACCGGGCGCAACTGCGGCAGCGTGATGCTCCAGAAGCGGCGGAAGGCCGAGGCCCCGTCCATGTGACCGGCCTCGTACAGTTCCTTGGGCACGTTCTGCAGCCCCGCGAGCAGCACGACGGTCGTCTGCGGCATGCCCGTCCAGATCCCGACGACGATCACCGCGGGGAGCGCGATGGAGAAGTCGTTGAGCCAGTCGACGTTGTGGTCGAGCAGGCCGACGTCGCGCAGCACGCTGTTGAGGATCCCGGCGTTCGGGTGGTAGACGAGCCGCCACATCAGCCCGATGACGACGGGCGGCATGGCCCACGGCACCACGACCAGCACCCGGGCGAACGACCGGAACCGCAGGTCCTCGTTGAGCAGCAGGGCCAGCCCGAGCGAGGCGAGGAACTGCAGCACGGTCACCGAGACCGCCCAGATCAGGCCGATGCGGAACGACGACCAGAAGTCCGCGTCGCCCATGAGGTCGCCGAAGTTCGCCAGACCCACGAAGGAGGTCTCGGCGTTGCGCCCCGACCTGGCGTCGGTGAACGCGAGGAAGATGCCGTACAGCAGCGGCCCGACGCTGAAGACCAGCACCGGCACGAGCGCGGGCAGCATGAGCACGAGCGTCTCGCGCCCCTGCCTGGTCCTCGTCCGCCCGCCGCGGTGACCCGCCGCGGGCCTTCGCGTCCTTTCGGCCGTCAGGGTCATGAGGTCTCCTCCCCCAGGGTCGAGGCGCGGACCACGAGCCGGGGCTCGACGGTGACGACGCGCGGCGCGCGGGCGCCGTGGGCCAGCCGGTCGAGCAGGAGCTCGGCCGCCGCCCTGCCGCGTTCGGCCGAGCCGAGCGAGACGCTGGTCAGCGGGGGCCAGGCGACGGTGGCGAGGTCGGTGTCGTCCATGCTCGCCACGGCGACCTCCTCCGGCACGCGCCGCCGCTCGCGGCGCAGGACGTCGAGCGCCCCGAGCGCGATCAGGTCGTTGGCGCACAGCAGCGCGTCGAGGTCGGGCACGCGTTCTACGAGGCGGCCCGCGGCCCGGGCGCCTTCGGGGCGGTAGAAGTCGCCCACCTCCACGAGGTCCGGGTCGTACGGCAGGCCGAGCGCCGCGAGCGCCTCGGCGTAGGCGGCCGAGCGGGCGGCGCCGGGGACGGTGTCGAGCGGGCCGTTGACGAAGCCGATCCGCCTGCGGCCCAGCCCGTGAAGGTGCTCGACGGCCAGGCGAACGCCCTCGCGGGAGTCGGTCCTCACGTTGTCGACGGGGGTGCCCTCCGGGACCGAGCCGATGATCACGATCGGCGCGCGGGCGGAGGCGAACATCTTCAGGTGCTCGCCGGTCACCCGCAGCGGGATCATGATGAGGCCGTCGATGTACCGCTCGCCGAGGCCGCGCAGCACGTCGATCTCGTCGGCGGCGTCCACGTTGGTGGAGTGCAGGACGAGCCGGTAGCCGGCCGCCTTGAGCACCGGCTGGATCTCGCGGATCATCGCGAGGTACACCGGGTTCCCTATGTCGGCCATCGCGAAGCCGACCTGGTTGCTGCGCCGGGACTTCAGCGACCTGGCCACCGAGTTCGGCACGTAGCCGAGCTCGCGCGCCGCGCTCATCACGCGGCGCTCGGTCTCGGCCTTGGTGGGCAGCCCGTTGAGCACGCGCGACACCGAGGCTATCGACACGCCCGCGCGCTGGGCGATCGTCGTGATCGTCGGCCCGTCACTCACGTGTCACCTCGGAGGTCGAAAACGGTAAACGTTTACACAAGCGCTGGTCGAGAACGCTGAAAACGTTTACGGGGTGAGGACATGTAACCTGGCAGACACATTCAGCGTCAAGTCACGATCGGGTAACCGGACATCGCCTCCGCTAGGGAGCATATGTGGGCGCTCGCCGCCGACAGCCCGGCACGAAGTCGAACCGGTACGGCTCGCCGAGGTGCCGGGCATAGGTGGCGCGACCTATCCGGAAACGGGACAGGTCAGACCGTACGGCGCCAGACGTCGATGGCGAGCACGTGCCGCATGCCGACGGACAGGTACAGATCGAGCGCCGGGGAGCTGTTGTTGGAGTCCACGTGCAGGTACGTGCCGGCCCTCCCCCCGCGCGCGTCCCTGGCGAAGGCGTGCCTCAGCAGCAGCCGGCCGAGGCCCCTGCCGCGGAACTCCGGCAGCACCGAAAGGATCCGGACGTATCCGCAGTTCTCATCGCTGACGAACATGTCGCTCCCGAGCAGCATCGCCGCCGGCTGTCCGTCCACCTCGGCGACGAGGAGCTGCGACCAGTCGTGGGTGCTGGAGGACTCGAAGTCCTCCCTCCACCGGTCGTACTCCTTCGGGACGAACCCGAAGTGCTCGGCGAAGCCCTCCTGGTGGATCCGGTGGGCGGCCCGCGTCAGCTCCTCGGACCCGGCCGCCTGGCGGACGGTCACGCCGGGCAGGGACCCCGGGTCCACGTCGGTGTGGTCGGCCCTCAGCCGGTGAAAGCTGGTGGCGGCCTCGAAACCGTGCTCCTTGGCCAGCGCCTGCTTGGCGTCGTCCTGCCGGTAGATCCCCACGTCGGCCACCGCGTGCGGGTGCCCTGCCTCCACGGCCAGCTCACGGGAACGGCGCAGGACGGTGTCCCACAGCCAGGGGGTCACCACGTCGTCCCGGGAGAGGATCTCGATGTCGACGCTGTCGCTGTCGCCCTGGCGCGCGGCGTAGCCCCAGCCCACCAGGGAGGGGTCCGCGTCGCGCCGGAACACCAGCCAGCCGTCGCGGGCGAGGTCGAAGCCGGGCTCGGCGAGCACGTCCGCCACGTCGTCCTCGGTCATGTCGGGGTGGCCGAGGATGGCGGTGTCGCAGGCGGACACCAGCTCGTGGATGACCGGCACGTCCTCTGCCACGGCCCGCCGGACGTCGTACACGTCCGTGATCGCATCGTTGTCGTAGGTGTGGTTCACGTCTCCGTTGTAGGACCGGCCACTTGCACGGCGCTGAGTCCGGACTTGGCGAAGGCGCCGCCTGGGGGATGATGGCGTCCATCGCGACGAGTCAGAAGCGGGGACGTATGGAGATGCGGGACTTCTTCGAGCACATTTCAGGGGCCCGGCGGGTGTACGGGGAGCCGTACGAGAGGGACGGCTCCACCGTCATCCCGGCGGTCTCGGTGCGCGCGGCGGGCGGGTTCGGCACCGGCGACGTGCAGGGACGGGTCTCCGGCGGCACGGGCGGGGGCGGAGCCACGACGGCCCGCCCCGTCGGCGCGTACGTCGTCAGGGACGGCAAGGTGTCGTGGGAGCCCGCCATCGACGTGAACCGCATCGTGCTCGGCGGGCAGATCCTCTGCGGGCTCGCGCTCATCGTTTACGCGCTACGCGCCGGGCTGCACCCGGATCGCCGACGTGGACGTTGACGGGCGCGACTAGTCTTGGCAGGCATGGCCCGCACCCGCCTTTACCGCGACGGCGTCCTGGAAGCCGAGGGCTTCCCGATCGCCGACGTCTCCGACCACATCAAGGACCCGTCGGCGACCGTGTGGTTCGACCTGCTGGCTCCCACCCCTGAGAAGCTCGCGGTGATCAGCGAGGAGCTCGGGCTGCACCCCCTCGCCGTCGAGGACGTCCTGCACCCCCACCAGAGGCCGAAGCTCGACATCTACGACACCCACCTGTTCCTGACCGTCTACGCCGTCAGGCTCGGCGAGGGCGGTGGGCCCCTCGACCTCACCGAGGTGTCGGTCTTCGTGACCAAGAACGCTCTGGTGACGGTGCGGTCCGACGACACCTGCGACATCGACGCCGTGGTGGCCCGCTGGGACGCCGAGGCGAGGCTCGCCAAGCACGGCGTGTCGTTCCTCCTGCACGCCCTGCTCGACTACGTCGTGGACGGCCACTTCGACGTCGCCCAGACACTCGATGACCAGGTGGAGTCGCTGGAGGACCAGCTGTTCACCGAGCAGACGGGCGACGGGCGCGCCATGCAGCGCCAGATGTTCGACCTCCGCAGGACCACGGTGCGGTTCCGGCGAGTCGTGGTGCCGATGCGCGAGGTGGTGAACTCCCTCATCCGGCGCGACCTGCGGGTGGTCGGGTCCGAGATGGGGCCCTACTACCAGGACGTCTACGACCACGTGCTACGGGTGTCCGAGTGGACCGAGTCACTGCGCGAGCTGGTGGGCAACATCTACGAGACCCACCTGAACCTGCAGGGCTACCGCATGAACGACATCATGAAGCGGGTGACGAGCTGGGCCGCCATCATCGCGGTGCCCACGTTGATCACCGGCTTCTACGGGCAGAACATCCCGTTCCCCGGCTTCTCGCACACGGCCGGGTTCTGGACCTCCAGCCTCCTGATCGTCGTGGCCTCGTCGATCCTCTACCTCGTCTTCCGCAAGAAGGACTGGATCTGACCGGCTCTCAGCCGGTGCAGGCGCTGGAGCCTCCGAGCCTCACCATCGCCTGGTAGACCTCCTCGGGACGCATGGGCGGCTCGGGGAGCGGGCGGGCGCGGTCGGCCCGGAAGGCGTCGAGCATCAGCCCGAGGTGGCGCCGCCACGCCGTGGGACAGAACTCGCTGGTCGCCTCGCTGATGCGGGTGTGGGCCCAGATCACGAGCGCCAGGTCCTCCACCGTGACGTCCGGACGGACCGCGCCCTCGCGCTGCGCCCTCTCGACGATGCGGCGGCTCAGCTCGTTGATGTGGCCCTGGGTGCGTTCGATGCACGCCGCGTGGGGGAAGCGCATGGACGCCAGATCGTTGAACCCCCGGTCGTGGGCCTGCAGCTCGCAGAGCCTCTCCAGGTAGAACGCGAACGCCTCCCACGCGTCATCCATGCTCAGGGCCTGCTCCGCGCTCTCCAGCCACGTGCTCAGCTTGCCGACGAATATCGCCTCGACGAGGTCCATGCGGGTCGGGAAGTTGCGGTAGAGGGTGCCGATGGCGACCCCCGCCTGCCTGGCGATCTGTTCGAGGGGAGCGTCGAGCCCTTCGGAGGCGAAGACCATGCGGGCCGCGCCGACGAGCGCGTCGCGGTTGCGTTGCGCGTCGCGGCGCAGGGGCCGCGCGGCCTTGGTGGGCGTGATCTCGTCGGACGACATCTCCCTAGTGTAACGAACTGGAGGGACGCCTCGACTTCTGTGCTACGCTCGCGAGTCGAGGTGACCCTCGACTTTGTGTCGCGCGCTCCGCACCAGGTCAGAGTCACGTCGAACTTCCCTAAGGTGATGACGGCCGGGCTCACCTGCGGGCATGCCCCCTCACTCCCCCCGGCCCTCGAAGGAGACCCTGTGAACGTCTTCCTGTGGATACTTCAGGTGCTTCTCGCCCTGGCGTTCGGCATGGCCGGTGTCCTGAAGACCACTCAGCCCAAGGAGAAGCTCGCCGCGAACATGGGGTGGGTCGAGGACTTCTCCGCGGGCACGGTGAAGTTCATCGGCGGAGTGGAGTTCCTCGCCGCGCTCGGGCTGATCCTGCCCGCGGTCACCGGCATCGCCACCGTCCTCACTCCGCTCGCGGCCACCGGCCTGGTCCTGGTCATGATCGGCGCGATCGTGGTCCACGTGCGGCGCGGCGAGATCCAGGGAGTGGTCATCAACGTCGTGCTGCTGGTCCTCTCCGGCCTCGTTGCCTGGGGCCGCTTCGGCCCGTACCACTTCTGAGCCTCCTCTTCTGGGCCTCCTCAGGATTCCGGTCCGGCGTCGATCACCCAGGCGGACGTCCCCGCTCGTAGGAACGCATGACCGGCCGCCTCTCAGGCTGATGCGGCCGGGCCGCTTCCGTGTGTCCGGCCTCGGATGCCCCGGCCGTCCTGGATGGCGTTCCACTCCTCGTCGGTCACCGGTGGGGTGCCGAGCGCGCGTGCCGCCTCGTCGAGGTCCGCACGGCTGAGCTGCCAGCCGTGCATGAGACCCTCGGCGCGTCTTCTCCGGCTCTCGCTCTCCATGATGAGGGCCACGGCGGCGCGCACGCGGTCCACCGTCACGCGGTTCACCTTCCGGCGCCGATCCGCCTGCCCGCCCGCGTGAGCGCCCCCCTCGCCGATCACCCGGCCCCCTCGGCGGTTCTCCCATGCTGCCGAATGCTCATAGACCGAAGTTAGAAATGCCAGCAAATGAGTGGCAAGAGAGTTTCGCGTAGTTGCTACGCGCACGGCTCCGGGAACCAATACTCCGGATGTTCAGCCGGTCTTGGGGGAGAGGAACTCAAGGCGGTTCTCGTGGCAGTCGGCAGCGTAGAACCTTCGGTGTCCGGGGAAGTCGTCGTCCCAGACCACCTTTACGCCGAGGTCGGCCAGCCGTTCGGCGAGAGCGTCCAGATCGGCGACCAGGATGCCCGGGTGGGCCTTGCGGGCCGGTCGGAAGTCCTGTTCGACCCCCAGGTGGATCTCCAGATTGTCGGACCGCACCCACAGTCCGCCGCGGGCGGCGAGCACCGGGGGCTTCTGGATCTCGGTCATGCCCAGCACGTCCACGTAGAACCGGCGGCACACCTCCTCCTCACCCGGCGGCAGGGCGAGCTGCACATGGTGCAGCCCGAGGCCGAAGGGCGAGCGGGCCGCCTCGGTGTCGTAGGGCTGGGCCCTCTGACGTTCGCTCATGGTTCGGTGCCTCCGTCCGCCCGCTGCTCTACGAGCAGGTCGAACGCAGACGGGATGATCAGTATAGACGCGACATGTGCGGGTCCGCCCGGCGGAACGATGCTGAACGTCATGTCAGCTTCAGCGTCCACCCTCTTGGCTGCGACCGTGGTGCTTGAGCGCCAGTCGAACCGCGCCGTACCGAGAATCGCGAAATTGTTCTTACCGGGTCAAGCGGGCGGCAGCGCTTCGCGCCGACGCGCGGACAGAGGAACCCACGGCGGTTCTCGTGGCAGTCGGAGACATAGAACCGCCGATGGCCCGGATCATCTCAGTGATCGACAAGCTGTTCTCCAACGCCCGCCTCTAGCGTCGTTCGGGGCCTTCGCGCCAGGTGCGACACCGGAGCCGGCCCCAGGCAGGTGAGCTCCTCAAGAGAGATAGTGGTGAGGTCCGAGAGATGAAGAGCGTGAGCCGGCGTCAGTGGAGCAGATGGCAGTGGGCAGTCGCAGGACTGACGATCGGCGTATTGGTCGTCGTCTCAGGGTTCGTGTGGCGGACAGTGACGGCGACCGTGACCATGGTCCCCTCCTGGACCCGCAACGTCGGCTTGGGGGCCTCCGCGGCGCCGGCGGTGGCCGACGGTGTGGTGTACGTCCTCAACAGCGAGGACAGCATGTACGCCCTGGACACGGCCTCCGGCGGACAACGCTGGACCCACAAACTTCCCAGAGTTCCCGTAATCGGCTACTCCGAACCGGTGGTGGCCGGAGGTGTCGTATACACCACCAGTGACGGCAGGATGTACGCCCTGGACGCGGCGACCGGCGAGCAACGCTGGACCCACGAAACCCGCCACCGCGCCAGCGTCGACTTCAGCCCGGTGGTGGCCGGGGATGCCGTCTACTTCGCCGACGAAACGGGCAGGGCGTACGCCCTGGACACAGCCACCGGCAAGCAACGCTGGACCTACGAAACCGGAGGCAGGGGCTTCAAGCCGGTGGTGGCCGGGGATGCCGTGTACGTCGGCGACGAAGTGGGCAGGGTGCATGCCCTGGACGCGGCGACCGGCGAGCAACGCTGGACCCACGAAACCCGCCACCGCGCCAGGGTCGACTTCAGCCCGGTGGTGGCCGGGGATGACGTCTACTTCGCCGACGAAACGGGCAGGGCGTACGCCCTGGACACGGCCACCGGCAAGCAACGCTGGACCTCCAGAATCGGCAGCGGCCCCTACGTCAGTCCGGTGGTCGTCGGCGGTGTCGTGTACATCGCCAATACCAAGGTGTACGCCCTGGACACGGTAACCGGCGAGCGACGCTGGACCTCCGAGGCCGGCGGCCCCTGCGTCAGTGCGATGTCGGCCGGCGGTGTGGTGTACGTCCGCAACGCCGAGGGCAAGATGTACGCCCTGGACGCGGCGACCGGCGGGCAACGCTGGACCTACGAGGTTTCCCGTGGTGACCACTCCGATCCGGTGGTGGCCGACGGCGTGGTGTATCTCGACGATGACAATGAGAACAAGGTGCACGCCCTGGACGCGGCGACCGGCGAGCAACGCTGGATCTATGAAACCGGCAGCGGGATCTTCAGGCCGGTGGTGGCCGACGGTGTCGTGTACATCTTCACCATCGGCGCCACGGTACATGCCGTGAGAGCGACGACTGGATAAGGCCGACCAGCCCGTCGCGCCGGACCGCATCGGAACCGCACAGAGCCGCCTGGGGCCGCCTGGGGCCGCCTGGGGCCGCCTGGCCAGGGCTTGCCCCCTCGATAGGCTGAGGGGCATGGGGCGGGCGAATGACGAAGCGGCGGCGGCGCTTGAGGAGTATGCCGAGCTGTTCGCGATGAACGGCGGTGACGCCTTCCGGGTGCGCAGCTACCAGAAGGCCGCCAAGGCCATCGCGGGCTTTCCCGAGGACATCTCGAAGGTGGACGTCCGCAAGGTGCCCGGCGTGGGCGAGGCCATCGCGAAGAAGATGGAGGAGTTCCTCCAGCGGGGCGGCTTCCGCCAGCTCGACGACCTTCGCCGCAAGGTGCCCGACGGCGTGCGGAAGCTGACGCGCATCCCGTCGCTCGGGCCGAAGAAAGCCGTCTTCCTGTTCCAGGAGCTCGGCATCGCCTCCCCCGAGGCGCTGGCCGAGGCGATCCAGGAGGGCAGGCTCGCCGGGCTGCGCGGGTTCGGGGCCAAGAGCGAGGAGAACATCCTCAAGGGCATCGAGCAGCTCCAGCGGGCCGGTGAGCGGGTGCACCTCGGCGTCGCCATGGATCTGGCCGAGCGCGTGATCGCCTCGCTCCCCGCCGAGAAGATCGCCTACGCCGGGTCGCTGCGCCGCATGAAGGACACGGTCGGCGACATCGACATCCTGGCCGTCGGGCCGGTGACGCTGATGGAGGAGTTCAGGCGGCAGCCGTACGTCGCCGAGGTCATCGCGAGCGGTGACCTGAAGACCTCGGTGCGCACGACCCAGGGCCTTCAGGTGGACCTCCGCGTGGTGCCGGCGGAGTCGTGGGGCGCGGCGATGCAGTACTTCACCGGCTCCAAGGAGCACAACGTACGGCTGCGCGAGATGTGCGTGAAGCGCGGCTGGAAGCTGTCGGAGTACGGCCTGTTCGAGGGCGAGACCGTGATCGCCGGACCGACCGAGGAGGGGATCTACGAGGCCCTCGGCATGCAGTGGGTGCCGCCGCCGCTGCGCGAGGACTCCGGAGAGATCGAGGCGGCCCTGCGCCGGGAGCTTCCCGAGCTGGTGACCTTGGATGATCTCAGGGGCGACCTGCACACCCACACCGATCTGACCGACGGCATCGCCACGCTGGAGGAGATGGTCGCGGCGGCGGCCGGGCGCGGCTACGAGTACTACGCGGTGACCGACCACGCGCCCAACCTGTTCATGCAGCGCATGACCCTTGAGAAGGCGCTGGAGCAGCGCGAGCGGCTCCACCGGCTTCAGGCCGCCTACCCTGGCATGCGACTGCTGCACGGCACCGAGCTCAACATCGCGCCCGACGGCACCGTCGACTGGCCGGCCGAGGTCCTGGAAGGCTTCGACGTGTGCGTCGCGTCCGTACACTCGCATTTCACCCAGTCACGCGACGAGATGACCCGCCGGTTCATCACCGCGTGCGAGAACCCGAACGTCCACATCATCGGTCATCCCACCACCCGCAAGATCGGCAAGCGCCCTCCCGTGGACGCCGACTGGCCGGCCGTCTTCGCGGCGGCGGCGCGCACCGGCACCGCGATGGAGATCGACGCCTACCCCGACCGCGCCGACCTCCCCTCCGATCTCGCCCGGCTCGCGCGCCACCACGGGGTGACGTTCTCCATCGACAGCGACTCCCACGCCGTGCCGCACCTCGGCAACCAGCGCTTCGGCGTCGGCATCGCCCAGCGAGCCTGGCTCACCACCGACGACGTCATCGACACCTGGCCGCTCGACCGCCTCCTGGCCTTCCTCGGCCGGGGCTGACCGCTCCGCGAAGGCCGTGGCCCCCGGGGCCGGGGCGGGAAGGCGGGGAGGAGGAAGATGGAGGTCCGGGGCCGGAAACCACCCGCACACCGCAGGCGCCGATCATCATGAATAGGTTCTGATCATGAGAAATATCGACAAGACCGATCTCTCGGTTTTCCCGTTGTGCCTGGGCGGCAACGTCTTCGGCTGGACGGCCGACCGTGACACCTCGTTCGCCGTCCTCGACGCCTACGTCAAGGCGGGAGGCAACTTCATCGACACCGCCGACTCGTACTCGGCGTGGATCGCCGGCAACCAGGGGGGCGAGTCCGAGACGATCATCGGCGAGTGGATGGCCGAGCGCGGCAACCGCGACTCCCTCGTGATCGCCACCAAGGTCGGCCAGCAGCCCGGAGCCAAGGGACTGTCGGCGGCCAAGATCCGCTCCGCGGCCGAGGGGTCGCTGCGGCGGCTGGGCACCGACAGGATCGACCTGTACTACGCCCACGCCGACGACCGGGGCACCCCGCTGGAGGAGACCCTGACGGCCTTCGACGAGCTGGTGCGCGAGGGCAAGGTGCGCCACATCGGCGCCTCGAACTACGAGGCCGACCGGCTGGCGGAGGCGCTGGCCGTGTCCGACCGGCTGGGCCTCGCCAGGTACGTCGCCCTCCAGCAGCCCTACAACCTCGTGGAGCGCGAGTACGAAGGGCGGCTCGAAGAGGTGGTCGCCCGCGAGCGCCTGTCGAGCGTGCCCTACTACGGTCTGGCCAAGGGGTTCCTGACCGGGAAGTACCGTCCCGGTGTCCACGTCGACTCCGCGCGGGCGGAAGGCGCCGCTGCCTACCTCCAGACCGAACGGGGCCGCCGCGTGCTGGACGCGCTGGACAAGGTCGCCGCGGCCCACGGAGCCGAGGCGGCGACCGTGGCGCTCGCCTGGCTGCTGACCCGGCCCTCCATCGCCGCGCCGATCGCCAGCGCCAGGGTGCCCGAGCAGGTTCCCGCGCTGGTCGCGGCGGCGGACCTGGTGCTGTCCCCCGAGGAGGTCCGGCTTCTCGACGAGGCCTCGGCCTAGAAACGCGGCGGCCCGCAAGGAAGGCCGTAAAAGGACCTTTCCAACCGAAGAAAGGCCCGTAGAAACCGTGGAAACGCCCGTAGAAGCCGTCGAAACGCCCGTAGAGCGGCCCGTAGGAGGGCGTGGGAGGGCGTGGGAGGGCGTGGGAGATGGCGAAGGCCCGGTCGCGGGGCCTCTGGAGGTGAGGAGACCCGCGACCGGGCAGCTCGGGGGAGCCGCTCCCAGCCGTGACGGCTCCCGGCGCGAGGGGGACGCCGGGAGCCGGGCTTCTCAGTGGGAGACGGCCTTCTCGGCGCCGGCGCCGGTGAGCGAGCGGACCTCGATCTCGGCGTACTTCTGCGCGTTGAACTCCTTGCTCATCACGGTCCCGATGTACCCGGCGAGGAAGCCCAGCGGGATCGAGACCAGCCCCGGGTTCTCCAGCGGGAACCAGTGGAAGTCCACGGTCGGGAACAGCGAGGTCTTCGCGCCCGAGACGACCGGCGAGAAGATCACGAGGATCAGGGCCGACGCGAGCCCGCCGTAGATCGCCGAGACCGCCCCCGCCGTGTTGAACCTCTTCCAGAACAGGCTGTAGAGGATGGCGGGAAGGTTGCCCGACGCGGCGACCGCGAACGCCAGCGCCACCAGGAACGCCACGTTGAGGTTCTGCGCGAAGATGCCGAGGACGATCGAGACCGCGCCGATCGCGAAGGCGGAGATCCGCGCGACCTTGATCTCCTGCTGATCGGTCGTGTTCCCCCGCTTGAAGACGTGCGCGTACAGGTCGTGGGCGAAGCTCGACGACGAGGCCAGCGTCAGGCCCGCGACCACCGCGAGGATCGTCGCGAACGCCACGGCGGCGATGACCGCCAGCAGGATCGTGCCCCCGACGTCACCGAAGATGAGCTGCCCGATCTTCAGCGCGAGCTGGGGGGCCGCGGTGTTGCCCGCCGCGTTCTGGGCCGCGATCTCCTTGCTTCCGACCAGGGCGGCGGCGCCGAAGCCCAGCACCAGCGTGAGCAGGTAGAACACGCCGATGATGCCGATGCCCCAAAGGACGGACTTGCGGGCGACCTTGGCGGTCGGCACGGTGTAGAAGCGGATGAGGATGTGCGGCAGGCCCGCCGTGCCGAGGACGAGGGCCAGCCCCAGGCTGATCAGGTCGAGCTTGCTCGCCAGGCCCTTGGCCTCCACCCCGTACTTCAGTCCGGGCTCAAGGAATGCCTGCCCCTTGCCGCTCGCCTGCGCGGCGCCGCCGAGGAGGCTGGAGAGGTTGAAGCCGAAGTGCCCGAGGACGAGCAGGGTCACCAGGGCGGCGCCCGTCATCAGCAGCACGGCCTTGACGATCTGCACCCAGGTGGTGCCCTTCATGCCGCCGACGACCACATAGACGATCATCAGCAGGCCGACGACCACGATCGTGCCCGCCTTGCCCGCGGGAGAGGTGATGCCGAACAGCAGGCCCACCAGAGCGCCCGCGCCGACCATCTGGGCGAGCAGGTAGAAGATGCTGACCGTGATCGTCGAGACCCCGGCGGCCGTACGGACCGGTCGCGGGCTCATGCGGAACGCCAGCACGTCGGCCATCGTGTACTTGCCGGAGTTCCGCATCAGCTCGGCGACCAGCAGCAGGGCCACCAGCCAGGCGACGAGGAACCCGATCGAGTACAGGAAGCCGTCGTACCCGGACAGCGCGATGATGCCCGCGATGCCGAGGAACGACGCGGCGGACATGTAGTCGCCGCCGATGGCGAGACCGTTCTGCGCGCCGCTGAACGACCGGCCGCCCGCGTAGTAGTCGGTGGCGCTCTTGGTGTGGCGGCTCGCCCAGAACGTGATGCCCAGGGTGGCGGCCACGAACAGCACGAAAAGCGTGATCGACAGGGCGTGGTTACTCATTGGAGGACGTCCCCTCGATCTCACCGCGAAGCTTGTCGGACAGCGGGTCCAGCTTGGTGGCGGCATGCCGGGAGTACGCCCACGCGATCAGGAACGTCGACACGAACTGCAGAACGCCGAAGATCAGCGCCACGTTGATGTTTCCGAAGACCTTGGTGCCCATGAAGCCACGCGCCCAGCCGGAAAGGATCACGTACAGCAGGTACCACACAAGGAAGGCGACGGTCACCGGGAACGCCCAGCCGCGGTAACGACGGCGCAGCTCCTGGAACTCGGAGCCGGCCTGCACCCGTTGGTATTCCGATGACTCGTCTTGCTGAGTGGCCACGAGACCTCCACGTTGTGATCTGGATCACGCTTACCGTAGAAGGGTCAGGGGGGTGCCGCAGAGGGCTTGGGTCCGCGTCATCGCCAAGTCGCCCCTACCCGTCGCTCACGGGGCCGGGCCCTGCGCCGAAAGGCGCGTTCCACGCGACGAATGGTCCGCCCGCCTTTGGCCGAGCTGAAGGTTCGGGTTTCAGGTCGAGCGGGGGCGCCAGTCGCCCCGGTTGACGTTGAGCGTCTCGGGCGTGTGAAGCCGCACCATCGTGCGCGCCACCCCTCGCGGCACCCGGCCGGGGGTGAGCAGCGACACCAGGATCATCACGCCGAAGGAGATCGGGACCGTCCACGCCGCCGGCTGCGCGAGCAACGCCCCCGTCCAGCCGGTGTACGGGCCGCCGGTGATGACCGCGATCACGGCGACGCTGGCCAGGCCGCCCCCGGCGAGCAGCCCGGCCATGGCCCCGGTGGTGGTCAGCCGCCGCCACCAGATGCCGAGCACGAGCAGCGGGCAGAACGACGAGGCGGCGACCGCGAAGGCCAGCCCCACCACGTCCGCGACGGCGAGGGACCTCGCCATCGCGGCGAGCAGGAGCGGCACCGTCACGGCAAGCAGCGTGGCGGCACGGAAGCTCGGCACTCCCCCGCGCAGGATGTCCTGCCCGATGACCCCGGCCACCGACACCGCGAGCCCCGAGGAGGTGGACAGGAACGCCGCGAAGGCCCCGGCGGTGACCAGGGCGCCGAGCAGTTCCCCCGCCGTCCCGCCGACCATCCGGCCGGGCAGGGTCAGCACCACCGCGTCCGTACGGCCCGTCATGAGCAGCTCGGGCGTGTAGAGACGCCCGAGGGCGCCGTAGACGGCCGGGAGCAGGTAGAACGCGCCGAGCAGGGTCAGCACCACGAGGGTCGTGCGACGCGCGGCCCGCCCGTCGGGGTTGGTGTAGAAGCGCACGAGCACGTGCGGCAGGCCCATGGTGCCGAGGAAGGTGGCGAGGATCAGCGAGTAGGTCGCGTACAGCGGGTGCTCGCGGCCGTGCAGCGGAAGCGCCCACTGGTGGTCGGTGAGCACGGGCAGGCTCTCCACGTGCGGCACGGGCGTGCCGGCCGGGAACCCCACCGTCGTGTCATGGGTGATCGTATGGTCGCCGGGCCGGAGCGTGAGCCGCTCTCCGCGCACCGCCCGGCCGTCCACGCGGCCGGTGGCGGTGACCACGGTCTCCCGCTCGAACCGTACGGTCACGTCGGCGCTGACCGCCACGGTGACGGCGTCGGTGAAGACCGGGGGCGCGTCGCGTCCGAGCCCCGGCTTGCCGAGCCCGTACCAGGCGAACAGCAGGAACACCACGGGCAGGGCCAGCGCGGTCAGCTTCAGCCAGTACTGGAACGCCTGGACGAACGTGATCGAACGCATCCCCCCGGACAGCACGTTGACCGCGACGACGACGGCCACGAGCAGCCCGCCCACCCACGGCGGCGCCCCGGTGATCGTGCGGAACACCAGCCCCGCGCTCTGGAACTGCGGCATCAGGTAGAGCCAGCCGATCAGCACGACGAGCACGCTGGCCACCCGCCGCACGGCCATCGACTCCAGGCGGGCCTCGGCGAAGTCGGGCAGGGTGTAGGCGCCCGACCTGCGCAGCGGGGCCGACACCAGCACGAGCAGCACCAGGTAGCCGCCGGTCCAGCCCACCGGCAGCCACAGCATGTCGGCGCCGTAGGCGAGGATGAGGCCGGCGATGCCGAGGAAGGAGGCCGCCGACAGGTATTCGCCGCCGATAGCCGAGGCGTTCCACAGCGGCGAGACCGTACGTGAGGCGACGTAGAAGTCGGACGTCGTGCGCGACAGCCGCAGCCCGAAGGCCCCGATGAGGATGGCCGCCACCACCACGACCATCACGGCGGCGAGCCCCAGCGCCGCGTTCACCGCACCCCGCCCACGACTCCCCCTGCGACTTCGCCCGCGACCCCGCGAACGACTCGGCCCGCGACCCCGCGTACGGCTCCGCCCGCGACTGCGCCCGCACGCCGCCCGGGTGGCACGCTCACTGGCGTTCGACCAGGTCGGCGAAGTGGCGCTCGTTGCGTTCCGCCTGCCGCACGTACAGCCACGCGCCGGCGACGAACGACGGGTAGATCAGCCCCGCCAGCACCACCCACGGCAAGGGAAGCCCGAACACGCGCACCTCGCGCAGGCCGGGGACCAGCAGGAACAGCAGCGGCAGCCCGCCGATCACGCATCCGAGCACCGTGCACACGAACAGCGCCAGCCGGAACTGGGTGCGGATCAGCGAGCGCATGTAGACCTCGCCGAGGCGCGTCTGCTCGTCGATCTCCATGGTGACCGGGTAACGGGGCCTGCGCGCCGCAGTGGTACGAGGGCTGGTGACCACCTCCCGCTTCGGCCTCTCCGGCGTCTTCGGCGTCATCTGGTACGGCCCTCCGCGCCCGGCCGCATCGCGCACGGGCACCCTTTTGTCCTCCGCGTCATTCCGTACGGCCCTCCGCTTTCGGCCTCATCGCGCACGGGCCCCCTCGCGTCTTCGGAGTCATTCCGTACGGCTCTTCCTGGCGCGGCGTACGAGCAGGTCGCGGAGCTCGCGGGTGTGGCGGCGGCTGACCGGGATCTCGGTGTCGCCGATGCGCACCGTGCAGCGCCCGGAGTCGATGTGCAGCTCGTCGATGTGCTTTACGGCGACCAGGTGGCTGCGGTGTACGCGGATGAACCCCGCGGCGGCCCAGCGCTCCTCCAGCGCGGCGAGCGGGATGCGCACCAGGTGGCTGCCGGCGGCCGTGTGGAGCCGGGCGTAGTCCCCCTGCGCCTCCACGTACCGGACGTCCGAGCTGGCGACGAAACGGGTGACCCCCGCCAGCTCGACCGGGATGGTCTCCGCGTCCGGCGCGGTGCGGGCGGCGTCCTCCACCGATTCGGGCGCGTCCGGGATGGCGGCGCAGACCCTGCGGATCGCCTCGGCGAGCCGTTCGGGCCGTACCGGCTTGAGCAGGTAGTCCTCGGCCTTGATCTCGAACGCGTCCACGGCGTGCTCTTCGTAGGCGGTGACGAACACGACCCGGGGAGGCCGGGCGAACTGGGCCAGCAGGCGGCCGAGCACGACGCCGTCGAGGCCGCGCATCCGGATGTCGAGGAACACCGCCTCGACGGGTCTGCCGTCGGCCATGGCGCGGTCGAGCATCTTCAGCGCCGACGCGCCGTCGCGGGCCGTGGCGACCTCGCCGATGCGCGGATCGGCCCTGAGCAGGTACGCCAGGTCCTCCAGCGCCGGCTGCTCGTCGTCCACCGCCAGCACGCGCAGGCCGGTCACATCACTCCCATTCGCCCGATCGCACTCCCGAGTGAACTAGAGAGTGATGAATCCGGCAGCCGAAGTCAACGCCTCACCTCACCAGCGGCCATAACTATCCGGAGACACCACACGACCCCCAGTCCCAGCTAAGGGCTCCTAACAGAAGCGGTGGACTTGACCTGGTCAGTGGTCGGTGTCGCGCACGTGGCCGCCGTGTAGCGGGACGCGGTCAGCCGCGCGATCGCACGCGATAAACCCGGCGACGTCGACGGTCATCCCCGGGATACTGGTCGCCCATGGATGAGGTCAAGATGATCGTCGCCCATTCCGAGCGCGCGACCCTGCCCGCCGACCTGGTCACCCGCAACCGCGAGGTCGCCGAGGCCGCGCTCCGGCCGTGGGCTCCGGTGTTCACGCACGGCGACCTGCAGATCGCTCACGTGTTCGTCGACGGCGACGGGATCACGGGCATCATCGACTGGTCCGAGGCGGGCCAAGGTGATGCCCTGTTCGACCTCGCCACCTTGACGCTCGGACACGAGGAACACCTCGGCGACGTCGTCGCCGGCTATGGCACCGACGTCGACCTCGACGTGATCCGCGCGTGGTGGTCGTTGCGAAGCCTGCTGGTGGTTCGCTGGCTGGTCGAGCACGGCTTCGACCCGTTCGCCCCGGGCTGCGAGATCGACGTGCTGAGATCCCGGCTGTGAGGCCGCGCGGGCCCGACCGCCATGAGAAGTCCTATCGGAACGATCAGTGGACGAGGCGTCGCCAGCGGATGATGGCGACGAGGGTCATGACTTCACTGAGTACCAGTGATGACATCAGATGCTTCCAGCAATGCTACGGCTTCTATTTCGAAACTCTCAAGGTCGTCGAACCAATTCGGATATCCACCTCTGCGAGTGAAGAACTTAACAGTAGTGCCATGAGTTGACCAATCGGCGTCGACTCCCGTGGATATAACTGCAGTCAACGTGTCAAAGCCCGGAAGGTTCCTCGCCGCAGCAAGGGCGGCCAAGGAGAAGGTTAGAGCTCGAACACAAATCGCAGTCAGGTAGCCCTCTCGGTCAACAGGAAGATCGTCTCCCGGGATCCATACCTCATTGCGGTGATATTCCACTTCGAAGGGTTCAAGGTGATCTACCTGCATGTCAAGCTCAGGATCATGGAGAGCTGCGAGCGACAAGACCCCATGTGGCCCCACAACCCACCCGCCCTCGATTACCTCTTCGAGCTCGGAGGAAATGTCCTGCGACAGTAGTTCTTTTGATGCGGTGGACAACAGGGCCCGCATACTCGAATTAAGGATCACATAACTCCTGGAATATTGAGGTAGTTAAGTGCTTTTTTAAGGGCATTCCCATCCATCATCTTAAGGTATTTTCTCGGCAACTCCTTACCTTTTACCCAGCGCGGGCGCCGGCTTGGGGTGAGTGATCCAGGAGAACCGGTGTGACCAGCGTGATCCCGTATTTCTTCCTGGCCTTGAGGAGGAGTTCGGCGGATGGGTAGCCGGATTCGAGGTAGTGCTCGGCCGGGAGCAGCCCGCGCTGCTGGAGCGCCCGATGGATCTTGTCGGTCATCTGGTTGTCGGGCACGGTCGCGTCGGTAGTGGCCATGTTGGTGATCAGGTTGGGCGGCACGACGTTCGTAGCGTTCGTGGTGTCGGCTGCGGTGTGACAGGTCTCGCTGACGTGGACCTTGTAGCCGTTCCAGAACAGGTCACCGCCTTTAGCCGCCCAGCGGGCATCGGTGTCGTAGGGGGAGGTCAGCCGCACTCGGCCGGGCGGCGGTTCCTCTCCGCCGTCATCGAGGGGCCGCGGCCACTCCCTCTGGCTTAGATCCATCACCTCCTCGATTCCTCTACTGAGCCCGGTCACGCCAAGCGGTGTTGCGGCTGGTCTTGAGGTCGCCGATGAACGCATGCCACTCACCTCGGGCGAACACCAGGGCGGGGCCGCCGCGGTTCTTCGAGTCGCGTATCGCGACGACACCAGGGAGGTTGGTGGCCACCTCAACGCACTGACCGCCGTCCGGGCCAGACCGGGTTGACTTGCACCACTTCGCGGCACTCAGGTCCATTGCTTCATCACGTCCTTGATGAGCTGGAGCGATACATACTGGGCGTGAGCCTCGGCGCGGATTGCCTCGTAACGAGCGGCCACTTTCGCGAGCGTTGGGCGGTCTTCGATGACTTGTCCGCGAGCTGAGGACTCGACGTACACGATATGTGGCGAGCCCTGGAGCTCCGCAAGGGTGAAGGCGCTGAGCATGCCTGCGGTGGATTCGGCGCTGTATGGGACCACCTGGATGGTGACTCTCGCATGCTGTGCGATGTCCAAGAGGTATTCCAGTTGCTCACGCATGACAGCGTGACCTCCGAGGGGGCGACGCAGAACGCTCTCGTCCATCAAAGTCACGATCACCGGCGGGCTCTCCCTTGCGAGAATCGCCTTACGGCGCAATCGGGCGGCGACATGTTCGTCTCGTTGCGCGGTGGTCAGCCCGGGCTCACCTTCAATGACGCGCCGAGCGTACGCCTCGATCTGGAAGAGTCCGGGGATCAGCAGTGGATCCCAACTGCGAAGCAGTGTCGCCTCCTGTTCGACATCCATCCAGTCGCGGAAGAACTCGGGGACCGTTTCCCATCTGGCTATGGAGCAGAGTCGCGTCAAGACGCCGTCGAGGCCCAAGACCTGATCGCAAAGCTCGGCGAAACGTTTCCCTGGTGGACGCCTGGCCGTCTCCACCATGCCCACCACACTCGTTGCGTATCCGATCCGGTGGGCCAGCTCTGCTTGTACCAAGCCTGCTTCGAGGCGGTAACGCCGTAGCTCGTAGGCGAACAGGGCTTGGGGGGACTCTTCCGGGTTGATCTCGACGGGTTTTGTCACTTGATCCCTCCTCGGCTCGTACGGCCTGCCCATGCACACCTCACCCCGGACCTCTCTCTGACTGTGTCGTCGCTGAGAGGTGGATCCGCTGTCGGCAGCATCTTCGGATTGGCCACTCTATGAAGTCAAGTCTTCACTATTCGTATGCAAGGTGGGGTGGGAAGGCGTGTCAACCTCGCAACAACCCGGCAAGAGCGCGCGTGGTTCCGACCGACCGGAGGTAGCGGACGTAGGTGACGCGGCGAGGAACCTTCTCGGAATGGCCGAGCTGGTCGGGGTCCCGGAGTCGGTGGCGCGGGCTCGGGCGTTCGTGCGTGAGGTGCTGGGGCGTACGCATCCGGTGCTGGACGAGGTCGTACTCCTCGTGTCCGAGCTGGTCACGAACAGCGTCACGCATTCGGACTCGCGTGGTGGCGGGCAGGTGACGCTCGCGGTGAGCGATGTTGACGACACCGTCCATGTCGAGGTCGTCGACTCGGGATCCGACAGCGAGCCGAGAGTCCACGATGAGCCGTACGGCGAAGGCGGTCGCGGGTTGTTCCTGGTGGACGCCATCTCCGAGCGGTGGGGCATCTATAGGGACGGCGCCGGCCGGGTGGTCTGGTTCGCCCTCAGATTCCGAGAGCCGGGGTCGATGAACGCCGTACCCGGGGCTGATCCAGAAGTCCGGTTGATGCGCGTCCAGCCGGGTGCCGGAGGAAGTGCGGGTCCTGGAGCACAGCCGCGCCCCACTCCGGCGCCTCACCCACCTCCCGCCACTCGGGTGGGCACTGCTCGGGTGGGCAGCCCCGGTGCACCACCCACGTGGGTGCCGGGTGGGCTATCTACAAAGCGCACAAACGCCCACAGAACCCCCGTCCCAACAAGGCACGAGCGAGAGGCCCTCCCGTGACCCGGGTGACGTGGTGGGCCGGGTGTTTCCCACCCGGGCCGTGAGTTGCCCATAACACGGGAAAGGGGACGCTCCGGCGTGAAGGACCGGCTGGTGGGTCCGTTAGACGGAGACGCCCTGTTTGTACTTGGGGAGGCGGATGCTGATCTTGGCGCCGGCGCCCTGAGCGGTCTCGACCACCAGGCCGTACTCGTCGCCGTAGACCTGGCGGAGCCGCTCGTCGACGTTGGCGAGGCCGACGCCGCCCGCGCCCGAGCGCTCGTCCGGGTCGCCGGACAGGATGCGCCGCAGCCGCTCGGGGTCCATGCCGATGCCGTCGTCCTCCACGCTGATCAGGCACTCGGCGCCCGCGTCCTCGGCGACGATCGTGATGCGCCCGACCCCGTCCTTGCTCTCAAGCCCGTGGCGCACGGCGTTCTCCACCAGCGGCTGGAGGCAGAGGAACGGCACCGCCACAGGCAGCACCTCCGGCGCGATACGCAGCGTCACCCGGAGCTGGTCACCGAAGCGGGCGCGCTCCAGGGTGAGGTAGCGGTCGATCGAGCGCAGCTCCTCGGCGAGCGTGGTGAACTCGCCGTGCCGCCTGAAGGAGTAGCGGGTGAAGTCGGCGAAGTCCAACAGCAGCTCCCGGGCGCGCTCGGGGTCTGTGCGCACGAACGAGGCGATGGTCGTCAGCGAGTTGTAGATGAAGTGCGGGGAGATCTGCGCCCGCAGCGCCCGTACCTCGGCCTCCATGAGCAGGGTGCGCGAGCGGTCGAGCTCGGCCAGCTCAAGCTGGGAGTCGACCCAGGTGGCGACCTCCTCCGTGGCGCGGACCAGGCCCGCCGAGGCGTGGTCGCCGTAGGCCGCCAGCGAGCCCACCACCCGGTCGTCCGTGGTCAGCGGCACCACCACGGCGTACCTCACCGGGCACTCGGGCAGGTCGCAGGAGACCGCGTCGGGGCCGAGCACCTGGATGCGGCCGTCGCGCAGGGTCGCGGCGGCGTTGGCGAAGGCGTTTCTCGCGTGGTGGTCGCCCGCGCCGTCGTAGACCAGCAGCTCCTCGCCGTTGGTGATCGCGATGGCGGGTGAGCCGAGCAGCTCGCGCAGGTAGCGCGAGGCCTTCAGCGCCCCGGCGGCCGTCAGGCCCGCGCGCAGCGGCGGCGCGGCCAGGGAGGCGGTGTGCAGGGTCTCGAAGGTGGCGCGCTCGGCCGGGCTGGTGCCGAGCTCGCGCCGCCCGCGCAGCACCCGCCACAGCACCACGGCGGGGACCCCGACGAGGACCAGCAGCACGGGCACGGCCAGGAGCGGTTCCACGCCGCCGGAGCCTACCCGACCGTCCCGGCCCCAGCACCCGCCGACAATGCAGGCCCGCCCACCCGCCGCGCGGACGGCTGACCTGACCGCTCACCGCCAGGCCCCGCCTCCCCCGGTCCACCCCGCCGTCCCGCACGGGCAACGCCGATCACGGCCTGCGTGCGAGGTAGGCCCACACTCTGTGCCCAGTCGCCGGGGCGCCCTGGAAGCCGGTCCGTTCCGCCAGGGCGGTCACGATGGCCAGCCCACGCCCGCCTTCCGCGCACGGGACGTCCGCTTGGCCGTGGCCGCCGAACCGCGGGACACCGGCCCCGCCGAGGTCGTAGACGGTGACCAGGACGCTCGCGGCCGCCGCGGGGCTGCCGAGCGGTTCACGACGGGGCGAGGTGAGGATGATCTCGACGGTGAAGTGCCCGCCCGGGGATCCGCTGCGGGTGTGGCGGACGGCGTTACCCGCCAGTTCGCCGACGACCAGTTCGGCATCGTCGGCGAACGGCGTGCCGCCGAGCAGGAAGCGGGTGAAGCGCCTGGCCTCCGCGGCCTGGTCGAGCGCGCCGGGGAAGGCGCGCCGCCAGATGAGGATCTCCGGGCCGGTCCGTACGGCCTCGTCGACTGGCAGGGCGCGGGAGGAATGACCGGCCTGCGGCAGACCGGGCAAGGTGACGGGAGCGGCGGCGACGCGAGGCACCTCGTCGCCGGGGTCGGTTGTGATGGACACGAGCCACAACGATCGACGATCGGGCGCAGCTCACCGATCCCACCTTCCACTACGACGATCTTTCAGCCAGGAACCTCGATGACCTGCGTGAACACGCGTATCCAGCTGATCACCACCCGCCGGGCGCCCTGCTCGATACCCCAGCTTTCGTCATTCTCGGTAGTCAAGAGAATACTTTCCGTATAAGTTCTGTGATCCGGGAACCTGTTCGAACCGGGGAGGCATACGGCCATGTCGGGCGAGGGAATCCACACTCTGCTGGAATGCCGGCGACGCGGCGAGGCGTTGCGGGCCATGGGTTACACGTTCGACGAGATAGCCGACCTGTTCTCCGTCTGCCACGACGTCAGCCCGCTGCGCCTGTACCGCTACGCGTACGGGCTGACCGCGGCCGAGGCCGCCGCGCGGTACAACGACCTCGACCCGGCGGGCACCGCCGCGCTGCGCGAGTCACGGCTGTACGAGTTCGAGCACTGGCCGCAGCGTGGGATGCGCCCGACCGCCCGCACCATCGCCCTGTTCGCGCAGGTCTACCGGACCACCGCCCGCCGCCTGGTCGGCGACCGGGTCTACGCCTCCTACAGCGTGCGCGACCGCGACCTCATCGACCGCACCGACCACCGTTCGTCCCTCACCCCCCAGCGGTCCTCTGCCGTCCCGGCCGCCGCCCCCGGTCATGTCACCATGGGTCAGGAAGTGGAAGCGGCACGCCCGGCGGCCCCGGTTCCCGGCTTCAAGGATTGCGCCGCGCTGCTGCGTACCCTCACAGCCGAGGAGGCCGATGTGAAGCGCCGCGATCTGCTCTTCGAACTGGCCCTGGCGCTCGGCGGCGCCCCTGCCCTGGTGCTGCTGCGTCACCTGTCCCCACCGGAGAAGGACCGGCTGGCCACCGCGATCCGCTCCTCCACCCGGGTGGACGCCGCGACGGTGGAGCTGATCGAGAAGCTCACCGCCCGCTGCCGCCGCCTGGACGACGAGTTCGGCCCCGCCAAGGTCCTCCCTGTGGTGGACGGCCAGCGCGCCCTCGTCGCCGACCTGCTGCACCGCGAATCCCTGCTTCCCGCCCTGCGCGACCGCCTCATCCGCGCCTACGCCGAGCTCAGCCAACTCTCCGGCTGGCTCCACCACGACCTCCTCGACCACTCTGGCGCCCGCCAGCGCTACCAGGAAGGCCTCACCGCCGCCCACCAGATCCGCGACCCCACCCTCATCGCCTACCTGCACACCTGCCTGGCCAACATCTCTAGATTCCAAGGCCATGTCGGGGTAGCTCTCGACCACATCTACGCCGCACAAGGCTGGGCACGAAAAAGCCCGAGCGCTTCCCTCAGATCGGTACACTTCCTCGCCCTCGCACGCATCGTGGCGCTGAACGGCAGTGCCGACGACAGCGAGCGCGCGCTCGCCCAGTCGAGCCATCTGGCCGAGCAGCCGAGAACCGAAGCCGACCCCAATTACCTCTACTGGTGGACGCCCCAGGGTGTGGAGAGGCACACGGCATCCTGCATGCTCGCCTGCGGACGTCCCGATGAGGCGATCGATTCGGCCGAACGGGCCTTGGCGCGGTCGATGCGCAAGCCCGCACGCGGGGTAACCCTCCTGCAGTACGCCGGGGCACTCGTTCTGAAGCGAGAGATACCGGCTGCGACCGAGAAGATCCGCGAGGCGGCCCGAATCACCGTAGGGCACAGCTCCGGACGCCTCGCCGACACCGTCCGCCAGACCCGCGCCCGCCTCCAGCCCTGGGCGACCAACAAACACGTCCGCACCCTGGACGAGGAACTCGCCTCCCTGCGCATCCCCCTGATCGACAGGTGACCGGGGTTACGGGGTTGGGAAGTCCAGGCTCTCAGCAAGCCGGTCTGCTCGAACCCGTCGCACCGGCAGGATGAGGGCGTCGCCCTCGCAGAGGGTCTCGGCCGGCGCGCAGTCGTCTCCATCCGACCCCGAGTTGCAGTCCGTCGCGCCGCGGCCGGGACCTCTGCGCGCGTGCCGGAGGTCGGGCGGAGCCCGGGAAAACAGTCCGAGCGGAGCGAGGCCCATTTCGCCGGGGTGGGCATGAGGGTCGCGTGGGGCGCTATGGGGTGGGTTCGAGGGCGTCGCGGAGGCGGGTGGCGTAGGTGGCGGCTTCGGTGCCGTCTTCGTATTTGACTCTCGGCCAGAAGAAGCCGCGCAGGCCGTCCTTCTTGTGGCGCGGGACGACGTGGGTGTGCAGGTGGGGGACGCTCTGGCTGACGCGGTTGTTCATCGCCACGAAGCTGCCCACCGCCCCGAGCCCCTCCTCCACGGCGCGGGCCACCGCCTGGACGCGCGCGAAGTACGGCCCGAGCGCCTCGGCGGGCAGGTCGGTGAGGGTTTCGGCGTGCTCTCTCGGGATGACCAGCACGTGCCCCTTGAACACCGGACGGGCGTCGAGGAAGGCCACGGCCACGTCGTCGGCGAGCACGACGTGGGCGGGCACGGCGCCCGAGGCGATGGCGCAGAACGGGCACGCGGCGTCGGTCACCAGCCGAGCTTAGCGGCGCCGGACAGCAGCGAGCGGGCGATGACCATGCGCTGCACGTCGTTGGTGCCCTCGCCGATGGCCATGAGCGGGGCGTCGCGGTAGAGGCGCTCGACCACGAACTCCTGGGAGTACCCGTAGCCGCCGTGGATGCGCATGGACTCCATGGTCGCCCGGAGCGCCACCTCGGAGGCGAAGTACTTGGCCATCGCGGCCTCGGCGTTCACCGCGCCCGCCTCCGAGCGGGCGGCGGCCCAGTAGGTGAGCAGCCGGGCCGCCTGGATGTCGGTGGCCATGTCGGCGAGTTTGAGCTGGATGGCCTGGAAGTCGGCGATGGGCCGTCCGAAGGCCTGCCGCTCCCTCGCGTAGGCCAGCGCCGCCTCGTAGGCGCACTGGGAGACGCCGACCGCGCGGGCCGCGATGTTGATCCGGCCGAGCTCCAGCGCCGACAGCACCTGCTGCATGCCCCGCCCCTCGGTCCCGCCGAGCAGGCTGGAGGCGGGCACCCTCACCCCGTCGAGGACGACCTCGCAGGTCTCGGTGCCCTTGTAGCCGAGCTTCGGCAGGTCGCGGCCGACGGTGAAGCCCCTGTCGGCGTCCACGAGCAGCACCGACATGCCCTTGTGGGCGGGCTCGGTGATCGAGGTCTTCACGAGCACCGGCAGCGGGTCGGCGTGCCTGGCGTTGGTGATCCAGGTCTTGGTGCCGTGGATGACGTACTCGTCGCCGTCCCGCTCCGCCCGGGTCTGGATGCCCTGCAGGTCGGTGCCGGCTCCCGGTTCGGTGAGGGCGATGCCCGTGCGGCGGGCCCCGGTGGCGAGGTCGGGCAGGTAGGCGGCCCGCTGCTCCTCGGTGCCGTACTTGGCGATCATCCAGGAGGCGAGCGAGTGGGATCCGAGCACCCCCGCCACGCCCATCCAGCCTCTGGCGATCTCCTCGAAGACCAGGGCGAACGACACCCGGTCGAGGTCGAGCCCGCCGTATTCCTCAGGGATCGAGATGCCGAACAGGCCGAGCCGCCTGAAGCCCTGGACGATCTCCTCGGGGTAGCGCCCCTCGCGCTCCCACTCGGAGGCGACCGGCACGATCTCCTTCTCGACGAACTCCCGGAGGGTACGCCGGAACAGGTCCTGCTCCTCGTTCAGCTCGAAATCCATGGGGGCGTCCGATCTGTTCGGTTCTATTCGCTCTGGAGGGGGCCGTTCTTCGCCCGGGGGAAGTAGCCCTTGTCGTGCGGGGCGTCCCGCTTGTAGACCATGACCGACCTGCGCCACGACATGACCTCGTCGCCGTCCTGGTTGAGGCCCCGCGTGCGGCAGGTGACGATGCCGGCGTACGGCCGCGACCGGGACTGGCGCGTCTCCAGCACGATCGACTCCGCGTACAGGGTGTCGCCGACGAACACCGGGTGGGTGAGCCGGATCTCCTCCCAGCCGAGGTTCATCATCGCGTTCTGGCTGACGTCCATGACCGAGATGCCGAGCACGATGGCCACCGACAGCCCGGAGTTGACGATGATCTTCCCCACCGGGGCCTTGGCGGCGAAGTGGGCGTTGAAGTGGTTCTGGTTGGTGTTCATGGTCAGCAGCGTGAACCAGGTGTTGTCGGCCTCGCTGATCGTCCGGCCAAGCGGGTGCTGGTACACGTCGCCCACGGTGAAGTCCTCGTAGTAGCGCCCGATCCGGGCCTCGTACACGGTCACGCCGTCACCCTCTCAACGCTCACCGCACCATTCCAGCATGCCCCTCCCCCGGGGCCACGCTGCCACATAAGCCGATCAGGTAGGTGTCCCTGACGGAAGGGTCTCCGGCGCGGGCAGGTCGCCGCGGAAGGCCGGCAGCAGGAGGCGGAACACCGTACGGCCCGGACGGCTCTCGACCTCGACCGAGCCGCCGTGCGCGCCCGCCACGGCTCTCACGATGGCCAGCCCGAGCCCCGTGCCCCCGGAGGCGCGCGACCGGCCGAGGTCGGCCCGGACGAACCGCTCGAAGATCTCTCCCCGGAGCTCCTCGGGGATCCCCGGCCCGTCGTCGGCCACGGACAGCTCCACCCAAGGCCCGCCGGTCGCGGGCAGGCCGTCCAGCGGCAGCCCGGACACCGGCATGCCGTCCGACAGCAGGCCGGACACCGATGGGCCGGACGCCGGTGGGCCGACCCGTACCAGCACGGTGGTGCCCCCGGGGGTGTGCGTGCGGGCGTTGTCCAGCAGGTTGGTCAACACCTGGTGGAGCCGGTCGGCGTCCCCGGCGACCGTGACCGGCTCCTCGGGCAGTTCCAGCCGCCAGCGGTGATCGGGCCCCGCGACGCGGGCGTCCCCCGCCGCGTCCAGGACCAGGCGGGTCAGGTCGACCTCCTCGCGCCGCAGCGGGCGGCCCGCGTCGAGGCGGGCCAGCAGGAGCAGGTCGTCGACCAGGTGGCCCATCCGCACGGACTCCGCCTGCACCCGTTCCAGCGCGTGCCGCACCTCGGGGGGCACGGGACCCGGATGGCGGCGGGCCAGCTCGGAATGGCCGCGGATGGCCGCCAGCGGCGTGCGGAGCTCGTGGCTGGCGTCGGCGGCGAACCTCCTCAGCCGCTGCTCGCTCGCGTGCCGCCGGGCGAGGGCGTCGCCCACGTGGGCGAGCATCCGGTTGAACAAAGCGCCGACCTGTCCCACCTCGGTACGGGGGTCGGTGTACGGGACGCCCCGGGGCAGCTCCACCGCGCCGTCGGCGAGCGGCAGCTCCGTCACCCCGCGCGCGGTGGCGGCGACCCGGCGCAGGGGCCGGAGCGACACCCCGACCCACAGTGCCCCGGCGACCCCGGTCAGCACGAGGGCGACGGCGAAGACGGCGGCCTCGACGGCCTCCAGGCGGTGCACGGTGGCCTCCGCCTCCACCAGCGGGAGCCCGGTGACCAGCGTGTCGCCGTCGAGCCCCGGCACGGCCATCAGGCGGTAGTCGCCCAGCCAGGACAGCCTCACAGTACGCCCCCGCCCGTCGGCAGGGAGGGCGGCCAGAGCGGCCGTGTCGGCGGCCGAGAGGGTCAGCCTGGCACCGGGCGCGGAGATGTCGTCGGTGTCCCGCTGCGGGGCGACCACGCCGCACTGCGTGACCACCCCGGCCACCAGCCTGGCTCCGAAGGTCCCTGCCGACTGCCCGCGCGTGTCGCCCTGGGAGTGCTCCAGGCTGGAGGCGTACCGGCCCCGCGAGGTGGCGAGCTGGCGGTCGAGGCCCTCCAGCAGCGACCGGTCCAGGGCGAGGACGCTCACCACCCCCACCGCGGCGCACGCGCAGGCGAGGAGCACCAGAAGCCCGGCGATGAGGCGCCCGCGCAGCGTCACCGGAGGCAGGGGGCGCGGGAGCCTCACGAGGGGCCCGGTTTGAGCACGTAACCGACCCCGCGCACGGTGTGGATCAGCGGTGACCGCCCGGCGTCGATCTTCTTGCGCAGGTAGGAGATGTACAGCTCGACCACGTGCGCCTGCCCTCCGAAGTCGTACGACCACACCCGGTCGAGGATCTGCGCCTTGCTCAGCACCCGGCGCGGGTTGCGCATGAGGAAGCGCAGCAGCTCGAACTCGGTGGGGGTCAGGTCGACCAGCTGCCCGGCCCGGGTCACCTCGCGCGCCTCCTCGTCCATGACCAGGTCGCCGACGGCCAGCCGGTCGCCGTTGCCGGCGCGGGTCATCCCGGCACGGCGGAGCAGGCCGCGCAGCCGGGCGAGGACCTCCTCCAGGCTGAACGGCTTGGTCACGTAGTCGTCGCCGCCCGCCGTGATCCCGGCGACGCGGTCCTCCACGGAGTCCCTGGCCGTCAGGAAGAGCACGCAGACCTGGGGGATCTCGGCGCGGAGCCGCCGCAGGACCTCAAGGCCGCCGACGTCGGGGAGCATGATGTCCAAGATGACCGCGTCGGGGGCGAACTCGCGGGCGAGCCTGATCGCGGACGCGCCGTCGCCGGCCGTCCGCACCTCCCAGCCCTCGTACCGAAGCACGGCGCTGAGGACCTCGGCCAGGTCGGGTTCGTCGTCGACGACCAGTACGCGGACGGGCGTCCCGTCGGGACGCAGCAGGCCGGTGGCCGGAGCGGGCGCGGGCGTGTTTTCCTCCATCAGGCCTCCAGGGTCCTATCTGGACCGCAACGCAGCCTATGTGATTCTTCTGAGGATCCTCTGAACGCCGTTCTTCATAGGAAAAGCAGAAATTGCGCTGGCACGGTGGCCGATATCTCGACGAAAGGGGATCTCGTGACCACCACGCACGCCGGCCACCGGCCGGGCTCCAGCGGGCGGCACGTCTCCGCACGGGAGGCGCCGGCACGGGGAGTCACCCGTCTGGTACCGGCGGCGACCCAGGCCCTCATCGCCGCCGGAGTCGTGGCCGTGCTGGCGCTGTGGTGGTCGGACACCCCGTCGGTGATCGGGCTCGGCGGCTGGCTGACCGGCGCGGGCCGGATCACCGGGCTGCTGGCCGGGTACGCGATCGTCGTGCTGATCGCGCTCATGGCCCGGGTGCCCGCGCTGGAGAGGGGGGTCGGCGCCGACCGGCTGGCCCGCTGGCACGCGATGGGCGGCCGGTACACGGTGGGGCTGGCCGTGGCGCACACGCTGCTGATCATCTGGGGCTACGCGGTCACGGCACGTACGAACGTGGCGCACGAGACGGCGAGCCTGGTGCTGACGTATCCCGACATGCTGAAGGCGACCGTCGCAGTGCTGCTGCTGGTCGGCGTCGGTGCCGTCTCCGCCAGGGCCGTACGGGCGCGCGTCCGCTACGAGACCTGGTTCTACCTGCACTTCTACACCTACCTGGCGGCGGCTTTGGCCTTCGGCCACCAGTTGAGCGACGGCGAGCAGTTCGTCGGGGACCGGACCGCCCAGCTCGCCTGGTACGGGCTGTACGGCGTCGTCGCGGCGCTGGTGCTGTGGTACCGGTTCATCACGCCCGTGGCGCGGGCGTTCCGGCACCGGCTGCGGGTCACGCACGTCGTGCCCGAGGCCCCGGGGGTGGTCTCGGTCTATCTGACCGGCCGCCACCTCGGCGAGCTGAGGGCCGAGGCGGGCCAGTTCTTCCGGTGGCGTTTCCTCACCCGTGACCTGTGGTGGGCGGCCAACCCCTACTCCCTGTCCGCCGTCCCGGCTTCCCACGAGCTGAGGATCACCGTCAAGGACCTGGGCGACCAGAGCCGGTCGCTGGGCCGCCTGCGGCCGGGCGTCCGCGTCGCCGCGGAGGGCCCGTACGGCGCGTTCACCGCCCGCCGGGCCACCCGGCGCCAGGTGCTGCTGATCGCGGGCGGGGTGGGGATCACCCCGATCCGGGCCCTGTTCGAGACGGTGCCGGGCGAGGTGACCCTGCTCTACCGGGCGAGCAGGCCGCAGGACGTCGTCTTCCAGCGCGAACTGGCGGCCATCGCCGCCCGGCGGGGGGCGGCCCTGCACTACCTGATCGGGCCACGGGCGCAGGTCGGCGAGCCGTTCACCGCCGAGGTCCTCACCTCGCTGGTCCCCGGGCTCCGCGACCACGACGTCTACCTCTGCGGGCCGGCAGGCATGACCGGGACCGCGGTGGCGGCGCTGCGTCGCGCCGGGGTGCCGCGCCGCCACATCCATCACGAATCGTTCGAGTTCTGAGCCAAGGAGCCCCGATGCGAAGAGCCATATTCGCCGTGCTGGTCACGGCCGCCGGACTGATGCTGCTGCTGTCGTTCAAGCCCCACGAGGTCGCCTCCGCCGAGCGGCCGCCCGCCGCCGTCTCCGGGTCCACGGCCGGCTCCACGGCCGGGTCCACGGCCGGGTCCACGGCCCAGGACGCGGGCGGCACCGGATCGTCCGGTGAGAGCGCCGGATCGTCCGGAGACGGCGCCCGTACGGTGACCGGCGACGCGGTCGACACCCGCTGGGGGCCCGTCCAGGTGCGGATCACCCTCTCCGGAAGCAGGATCACCGCCGTGGACGCCATAGTGGTCCCGGACTCCAACGGCCGCGACCGTGAGATCAACTCCTTCGCCGTGCCGGTCCTGACCCAGGAGGCGCTGGCCGCGCAGAGCGCCCAGATCGACACGGTGTCCGGCGCGACCTACACCAGCCAGGGGTACGCGGGGTCCCTGCAGAGCGCCCTGGACAAGGCGGGCCTGTAGATGAGGCACGTCGAGCACGTCATGGGCACGGTGTTCTCCTTCGACGTCCGGCACGAGCCGTCCGACGGCCTGCGGGAGGCCCTCGCGGGGGCGGTGGCCGAGTTGCACCGGATCGACGAGGTGTTCTCGACCTATCGCGCGGACAGCCCGGTGAGCCGCCTCGGGCGCGGCGAGATCACCCTGTCGGCCTGCCCCCGGGAGGTCGCGGAGGTGCTGGCGCTCTGCGAGGAGGCGGCGCGGGTCAGCTCGGGGTACTTCACCAGCGCGCCCGGCGGGCGGCTCGACCCGTCCGGCATGGTGAAGGGATGGGCGGTGGAACGGGTGTCGGAGATGCTGGCCGAGGCGGGGGCGTCCAGGCACAGCGTCAACGGCGGCGGCGACGTGCGGGTGCGCGGCGAGGCCGCCCCCGGCAGGCCGTGGGGGGTCGGCGTCGCGCACCCGCTCCGCCCCGGCGCGCTCGCCACCGTGATCCAGGGCCGCGACCTGGCCGTCGCCACCTCCGGCGTCGCCGAGCGGGGAGCGCACATCGTCGACCCGCACACCGGCGCCCCCGCGACCGCCCTGGCCTCCGTGACCGTGGTCGCCGAGACGCTGACCAGGGCCGACGCGATGGCGACCGCGGCGTTCGCCATGGGTGAGGCCGCGCGCGACTGGGCTGGGGGGCTGCCCGGCCTGGAGGCGTTCGCGGTGACGCGCTCGGGCGCCGTCTGGTGGACGGACGGCTTCCCGCGCTATGGCACCACGTACCCGGCACAAGCCTCAAATGATGTGCTATGACGTGATTGAGAGTGAAATGGACAATGCCGGGCATGCCATCGGCCCAGGCGTGTCCCGAGAGTGAAGGACTACCTTGGCCAGAAGCAGCACCAGTCACGGCCCCGGCGCCGGTCACGCGGATCCCCTCGCCGCGTACAGCATCGACGAGCTGCGGGAGCGACACAGCTCCAAGTGGCGGGAGTACCCGCCGGACGTGCTGCCGGTGTGGGTCGCCGAGATGGACACCCCGCTCGCCGAGCCGATCGCGGCGGCGCTGGTGGAGGCCATCGGCCGGGGAGACACCGGGTACGCCGTCGCAGGAGGGCTGCCGGAGGCCTTCGCCGGGTTCGCCGCCCGGCGTTTCGGCTGGCGACCCGACCCCGCGCACATGCGCCTGGTGCCGGACGTGATGGCCGGGATCGTCGAGGTGCTGCACCTGGTGACCGGGCCGGGAGACCGCGTGGTCGTCAACACCCCCGCCTACCCGCCGTACTTCTACTGGCTGCCCCGGATCGGCCGCGAGGTCGTCCAGAGCCCCCTCGCCCTGACCCCGGAAGGCTTCCGGCTGGACCTCTGCGCCCTAGAGCGGGACTTCGCCGCCGGGGCCGCCGCGTACCTGCTGTGCAGCCCGCACAACCCCACGGGCTTGGTGTTCGGCGAGGACGAACTGCTGGCCGTCGCCGCGCTCGCGGACCGCTACGGGGTGCGGGTCGTGGTCGACGAGATCCACGCCCCGCTCGTCTACCCGGAGGCGCGTCACGTGCCGTTCGGATCGCTGGACACCCCGGCCTCGGCCCGTTCGATCACGCTCGCCTCGGCGTCCAAGGCGTGGAACCTCGCCGGGCTCAAGGCCGCGCTGGCCGTGCCGGGCGAGGAGGCCCGTTCCGATGTCGCCGCCATCGACGCGGAGGTGAGCGAGAGCGCCGGGCTGCTCGGCGTGATCGCCTCCGAGGTGGCGTTCAACGCCGGGGAGCCCTGGCTGGCCGGGCTGATGACCGGTCTCACCGCCAACCGCGCGCTGCTGGGCGACCTGCTGGCCGAGCGGCTGCCCGAGGTCGGGTACCAGCCGCCGCAGGCGACGTATCTGGCCTGGCTGGACTTCCGCGCGCTCGGGCTCGGCGACGACCCCGCCGGATGGTTCCTGCGGCGGGGCGGGGTCGCGCTCTACCCCGGTACGAGGTTCGGGGCCCCCGGGCGCGGGTTCGCGCGCTTCAACTTCGCGACCGCCTCCGAGCGGGTGGAGGAGGCCGTGGGCCAGATGGCCGCGTCGCTCACCAGCCGCCCACGCGCGGGCGTGACCAGGGCTTTGCACGCCTTGTAGGCCCTCAACTCGCAGGCCCGAAACTCGCAGGCCCGAGACTGGTAGGCCCGCAACTGGGTCCCAGGTGCTCGTCACCAGCCTTCAGGCCCGCTGGCCGATCCTCGGCATCCTGCTCGGCGTGCCGCGCGTGCCGACCTACCAGGCTCCAGCGGACACCTACACCCCCGGTGTCCACTCCGGTTCTGACCTGTACGACCACTGATTGCGCAAAGGGCAGCGCCCGTCTTCCTTGGGGTGGAGGACGGGCGCTTTTCGCGTTCCCAGGATCAGCTGATGGTGGCCTTCCACCGGCCGCGCTGCATGTGGATCGTCCCGTCCGGGGTGATGCGGACGTTCGCGCCGTACAGCGGCAGCATGCCGTGCTGCAACCAGTAGTCGCGGGCCTCGTCGAGCACGTCCCACAGCCTTCTGGGGCCGCCCTGGTGCACGGCCGGGAGTTCCCGGCCGATCTGTTCGGCCCGCGCCCATGACCCGTCTTCGTGAACCATGAGCGCGATCCGGGCGTCGCCGTTCTCGTGGTAGTTGTGCTCGATGCCGGGGGCCATGACCTCCAGCATAGAACGCAGCTCCCAGGCGTTCTCCTCGATGTCGATGACGGGGAACCGGCCGATCGAGACGTGCTCACCGTCCGCTGTGCGCGCGGTCTCCACCAGGCCAGCCAGGCTCGGCGGGTAGTCGGCGCCGGTCCTGGTCTTCATGAACATCGCCCAGTCCCGCTCGACGACACCGACCGCGCCGCCGTCGTCGGTCTTGACGGCGGACACGATCAGCGAGGTGTTGCTGATCGTCGTGGTCAGACGGCCGCCGGGGTTGAGCGCGGTCAACCACGATGCGGGGATGGGCCGTACCGACACCATCGCCACGATCCGGTCGAACGTCCATGGGATCTCCCCGGTGGCGTTCATCGGCGCGATTCGCGGGTTGCGGTCGAGTTCAGCCAGTCGCCAAGCGGCGACGGAGGTCACGTATTCGTCTACGTCGATGCTGGTCACCTGCTCGTCGCCGAACAGGTGACACAGCAGGGCGGTGCCGTACCCCGAGCCGGTGCCGACGTCGAGGATGGTGTGCTTGTCGCCGATCATGGCGTGCCGGTACATCTGCAGGACCAGGCTAGGCAGCGTGGAGGAGGAGGTGGGCCGTCCGGTCGGCTCGTCATGCGCCTTGGCCTGGTCGGCGTGGAGGGTGCCGATCTTGGTGACGAGGGTGCGGTTCCGGTAGGCGGCGTCCAGCCAGGCCGCTTCGTCGGCCGGGCCGTACTGCACCTCCCAGTGGCCGCCGCTCGACTGCCACCACGCGGGGATGAACTGGTGCCGGGGGGTGTCGGCGACGGCGTCTCGCCAGCGCGACCCCGGGTGGGTGACGCGGTCGGCGAGCTTTTGCGCGTGGGGTAGCCAGTCCATATCAGCAGTGTCCTCCGTGAGGGGCGCCGAATCTCATCGTGGCAGCCCGGCGAGGTGAATCATCCGGTCCGGGCGTGCAGGCAGGATGAGGGCGTTGCTCTCGCAGATGGTCTCGGCCGGCGAGCAGTCGTCCCCATCCGACGCCGGATTGCAGTCCGTCGCTCCACGGCGGGGCACCTGCTTAAGGAGGCCCTGCCAGCTCTGCCCGGCGAGGATGTCCGCGAGCGGTGTGGTCTTGACGTTCCCCGCAGACTGGAGGAACCGGGACATGACGCACATCCACACGTCCCCGTTGGAGGCTACGGCGGCGCGGCCGTTCCCGCACTGTCCGCACAGCCCCTTGACACCGGTCTCGATGGTGTTGGCGCCGCGGCGGACGCCGCGCATCCGGTCGATCGGGCCGAGACGGTTCACGCCGAGCGCCTTCATCTGCGCGTGTGCCTCCTCGGCGCGCTGCCCGTCCCAGAGTTCGACGATTGCGACCTTGAGGGGGATGCCGCGCCGAAGGGCCTCTTGGATGTTGGCGAGGGTCCGGGCGTGGGAGCCGCGGCGCTGGGTGATGCGGTCGTGCTCGTCGGGGTCGTCGGAGTAGTACGACGTGGCCAGCGTGACGTTGGGGTCATCGAGCAGGTTCCACAGCTGGTCGGGCACGTGGTACAGGTTGGAGAACATCTGCACGGTCAAGCTCTGGGCGAGGGCGTGCTGGACCAGCCGCTCGAAGTCGGGGTGCTTGGTCGGCTCGCCGCCGATGAACTGCACGGTCTGGATTCCAGCGGCGGGGACGGAGGTGAGCAGGTTCTCCCAGTCGAGCGTCTCCATGGTGCCGTGGCCGACGGTCGGGCCGGAATCGGCGTAGCAGTGGCCGCACTGGAGCTGGCAGCGGCCGGTGATTTCCAGCTCCAGGAAGTGAACCGGGTCGAACTGGGGAGCGGCTTGTGGTGTCATCGTGTGTCCTTCCCTTGATGGGTGTGGCAGTGGAACCCGTGGCCCAGAGAGGGTGTCCGCCCTCCCCTCGCACACCCTTCGGGGATAAGAGGGCGGGTCGTCTCGTGGCCACGGGGGTGTGCCTGGCGCCGGATGATGAGCCAGCCGGGGGAGAGTTGCCGCAGGACTTCGGCGTGGGCAGCCTCGTGCAGGTCATACCGGCGTCGCGTCACGGAGAACCTCCGTCTCGTTGAGCAGTTCAGCCGCCAAGGCAGCACGCGGTCGTGCTCGATAGCGTGCTGGGCTACCCAGTCGCTGTGGCGGCCAGAGCCGTCCACTTCACGAGAGATGTGCCACTCGGGATAGTCG
>NZ_JBEZFH010000043.1:0-40605 GCF_040649355.1 Sphaerisporangium sp. NPDC049002
GGCGATGGGTGGTGACATGAACCCACCGGTACCCGACGAGGGAGCCAAGCTGCTACGGCTCCGCCCGCCGCGAGCCCGCCGCCGCCGACCGCGAGCGTGATCGTGCCGACGTCGGGGAGCTGGTCGAGGATCTCCAGCCCGACGGTGCCCTGACCGGCCACGACGTCGGGGTGGTCGAAGGGGTGGATGAAGACGGCCCCGGTCTCCTCGGCGTGCTCCTTGGCCGCCGCCAGCGCGTGGTCGACGGTCGTCCCCGCGAAGATCACGTCGGCGCCGTACGCGCGGGTGGCCTCGACCTTGGGCAGCGGCGCCCCCTGCGGCATGAACACCGTGGACTTGCAGCCCAGCAGCCCCGAGGCCAGAGCCACCCCCTGGGCGTGGTTGCCCGCGCTCGCCGCGACCACGCCCCGGGAGCGCTCCTCGTCGGTCAGCCTGGCGATGCGCACGTACGCGCCCCTGACCTTGAACGAGCCGGCCCGCTGGAGGTTCTCGCACTTGAGGTAGACCGGGCCGCCGATCAGCTCCGACAGGACCCGCGAATGCAACAACGGCGTGCGGATGACCACGTTGTCGAGCAAGTCACGGGCGGCGACCACATCGTCATAGGTCACCTCAGGGTGGGCCATGCCCGAAGTCTCCCACTCATCGCCTGCCCACACGCTCACCGGCCCACCATCAGTCCGGCGGCTGGGGACTCCCCTACCGACCGGCCCGTCGGTCAGCTGCCCGGCGGCACGGCGTCCCCGACGTCGAACGCCCCCGGGTCGTCCACGAGCCTGCACGGGTTGACGGGCCCATCCGTCAGCATGCCGCTGAACTGCCAGGCGACGCCGGGGTCGCGGACCGTCGGCTCCTTCGGGTTCTCCGCGATCTGGAGCACCACGGTCTGGCCGGGCTCGACGTACCGGGGATAGATCGTGATGCCGTTCCGCATCCGTATGGCCTTCCCGGAAGGCGAACTGGCGAGTTTCTCCCGGATCTTCGCCCGTACGGCGGGATCCTTGCTCAGAAGCTCCTCCTTGGTCGGCATGTTCGCCTGGTCTGCGTCCAGGGGACGGAACCCGGGCCTCTCACACCGCTTGCCCAACGGCATGTACGTGACATCTGCCCGCACACCCGCTGCGGCCAGTTCGTCTTCGACGCCCTCCGGGTCCCGGAACTCGCGGATCGTGAGGGTGACCGAGCCGTCGGGGTTCTTGGTCACCGCGTAGGCGGCGGTACCGGTCCCGGTCACCAGTGGCACGGCGATCGCCGCGGCCGCGGCGATCGCGGTCACCGCGGCCGTCGCCAGGAGCCTGCGGCCTGTGTTCCGGCGCGGAGCGGGGGCACGCCCCTGCGGTGCCCTGCCGGCCATCTCCGTCCTGAGCTCCGCGAGCAACCTGTCCTCGAATGTGTCGTTCATCTGATTCCTTCCATCACCAGGGGCGGTACGACACCGGGAACCTGCTGGAGTGAGCGCCTGGCACGATGGAGCCTGACGCGGGCGGTGCCCTGCCGGATGCCGAGGGCGGCGGCGGCCTCCGAGACGGTGAGCTGGTCGACCACGACCAGCTCCAGCAGCGCCCGCTCGCTTTCCGGCAGGCCGGTCATGGCCTGGAGAGCACGGCGGGCCGGGCTCTCCGCGTCGATCCGATCTTCCAGACGGGCCACGTCATCGGCCTCCAGCAGTCGGCGACCGGCGATACGGCCGCCCGCTCGCAGCTCGCGCGCGGCCCGCCGCCGCTCGGCCAGCAGGGTGTTCCGCGCCACGCCGTACAGCCACGCGATCTCGCTCCCCCGTCCCGGCCGGTAGGTGTGCGCGGAGTCGAGGACGGCGAGGAAGACCTCCGCGACGAGGTCCGCGACCGTGTGGGGATCGTCGACCCGGCGGGCCAGGAAACGCGTCATTTCGTCGAAGTGGCGCCGGTAGAAGGCTTCGAAAGCGCCGGGGTCATCGGCGATCCCCGCCAACCCCGGTTGTCTGAGGCGCACCTGCTTCGCTCCCTTCGTCGTCCGAGTGCTTACACCCTGCTTGGACGAAGAGAAACAAACCGTTACATCGGGACTTGCCGTGCCTTAAGTGAGCTTTCAGTGAGCGGTCCAGTAGTGGTCGGGGGCGAGGATGAGGGCGGCGGCGCCGATCAGGCCGGCGTCCTGGCCCAGCTGGGCGGGGACGACGCGGACGCGCCCGGCGAAGCCCATACGGGCGTGCGCCCGCAGGGCCTCTTCGAGCGGGTCGAACAGCAGCGGGCCCGCCTGCGAGAGGCCGCCGCCGATGGTCACGATGTCGAGGTCGCACAGGTGGGTGGCCGAGGCGATGGCGATGCCGAGCGCCCGTCCCGCGCGGGTCATCGCGCTCCGGGCGATCTCGTCCCCGGCGGCGGCGTCCGCCGACAGCCGCCGTCCGCTCGCCTCGGCCGCCTCGACGTACGTCCCGGCCAGGCGGGCGCCCGTCCGAGGGCCCTCCGTGTCTGTGGCCGAGGCCCGGCCGGTGGCCCCGCCGGGGGTCCAGCCCTGTTCCAGGGCCCAAGCGGCGAGGCCGGGACCCCGGGCGACGGCCTCCAGGCAGCCTCGTCCCCCGCAGCCGCACGTGGGGCCGTCCGGGTCCACGACGACGTGGCCGATGTGCCCGGCGTTGCCCGTGCCGCCGTCGATCAACCGGCCGCCGAGGATCAGGCCGCCGCCGACGCCCGTCGAGACGACCATGCCGAGCATGTCGTCGCTGCCCCGGCCGGCCCCACGCCAGTGCTCGGCCACGGCCAGGCAGATCGCGTCGTTGTGGACCCGCACGGGCACGCCGGAGAACCGCTCGCCCAGCCGCTCGCGCAAGGGGAAATCGCGCCAGCCCGGCATGTTGAGCGGAGAGACGACGCCCTCGGGCCAGGCCATCGGGCCGCCGCACCCGGCCCCCACGCCGATCACCTCATGCCCGGGCCGGCGTTCCAGCACGGAGTCGACCAGCCCGGCCAGGGCCTTCCACAGCGTGGGCGCGTCTCCCCCGGGCGGGGTGGCCATCCGGCCGGCTACGACGATCTCCCCGGTGGGGTCGACCAGCGCGGCGGCCAGCTTGGTGCCGCCGACATCGACCGCCACCACGACGCCCGGGTCACGCGCCACCGACCCCGCCACGCCTCCCATGCCTCCAAGGATCACATGCCGTAGGGGCGGCTCAGACTCCGCGGGCGGCCTTCTGGCCTCCGTCGGAGCCGTCGTGGGTGGCGCCGCTGGAGAAGACGAGGATCGAGGCCGAGAAGCCGTGCACGTGGTTGTGGCCCGCCACGGGGCCGACCTCGCCGGCGGCGAAGAACCCCGCCATGCCGATCGGGCCCAGGGTGTCGTGGAGCGCGAGCGCGTCGTGGTCGGGGCTGCCGAACATGGCCGAGCCCCTGCCGTTGCAGGAGAACAGCAGCGCGCCGTCGATGTGCCCGCGCTGCTCGACGTGGGCGTCCAGCAGTTCGTACAGATCTTCGTCGGCCGTGGCGGCGTCGCGGACCTGGAAGCGGACGCTCTGCCCGATGTCGAGCACGTCGCCGACCGCCACGGCCTCGCGCTCGGGGTCGATGCCGAGGATGCCGCGAATCAGGAAGTCGCCCCGCTCGTGGCTCTCGGCGTACTCGTCCATCGCGACGCCGATCTGCAGGCCCGAGGCGACCAGTTCCCGGTCCTCCTCGTCGAGGCCGCTGACGATGTCCTCCAGGCGGGCGAGCGCGGGCTGCCCGGCCAGCTCCAGCAGGAGGTTCTCCTCGGAGCGGGTGACGACCATGGTGGGGCCGATGGGACGGCAACCCTGGCTGACGACGGTGCTGACGTTGACGGGGCCGCTCAGCATCACGCCGATCGCCCCTTCTGTGTACATCTCACCGCCCGCGAACAGGCGGACCGAGCCCTGGCCCCGCATCCCGTTGGCCAGCCCGCCCACCAGCGGAAGGTTCCCGAGGACGTCGGCCGAGTGCTCCACGAAGGCGTCGGTGGGGAAGCTGTACGGATCGGCCAGCAGTATCGCCACCTGGTCGTCGGCGCCCCGGTCGGGCAGGCCGATGATCACGAAGCGGTCCTCCATGCGGAGGGTCTCCAGCGCGAAGGTCGTGACCCGCCCGCCGCCGAGGCTCGCGGCCCAGGCGCTGACCGCCGAGGTCAGCTCGACGCCCTGGCTGTCGCCGATCACACCGGTGGCGCTGCACCCGATGACCTGGGCCCCGGGCGCCATGCGCATCGCGCGAAGCCCGGCGCGGGCCACGTCCTCGGGGTCCTCACCACAGATGAAGAAGCACACCAGGTCGGGCGGCCCCGACAGGCCGGAGAGGGCCTGGCGCACCGCGGTCTCCGCGGCCACCACCAGGTCGGAGCCCACGGCGAGACCGTCCGCGAACCGGCTCGTCAGCACTGCCACACGCCTCGCCTCCTCTGTTCCGTCGCGAGTCGTAGTGTCGGCCATTTGCCCCTCTTGGCCGGATTCTCCCCACTACGGGAGTAACGACGCGCGCATAGCGTCACGCAATGGTCAAGATCCGAAATGTGTATAAGCTGCCGCATCCTCCCCGCGCGACGTAGTCTCGTCCCGTGCATGAATCGCCCACACCGCGAAGTGAAACGCCGCTAGCTCGCACTCTCCGCGACCTGCGCGAAAGTGGACACACCTATCGCACGGTCAAAGCGGAGATCCGCGAAAACCTGCTCGACAGATTACGCTCAGGCACGCCGAGATTCCCGGGCATCGTCGGATTCGACGACACCGTGCTCCCCCACCTTGAGCGGGCCCTGCTGGCGGGCCACGACCTGGTGCTGCTTGGCGAGCGCGGCCAGGGCAAGACCCGGCTCATCCGTACGATCACCCGCCTGCTCGACGAGTGGACCCCGGTGGTCGACGGCTGCGAGATCAACGATCATCCGTACGCCCCCGCGTGCGTCCGCTGCGTGAAGCTCGCGGCCGAGCGGGGCGAGGAGCTGGAGATCGCCTGGAAGCACCGCGACGACCGGTACGGCGAGAAGCTCGCCACGCCGGACACCTCGGTCGGCGACCTGATCGGCGACGTCGACCCGATCAAGATCGCGGAAGGCCGCACGCTCGGCGACCCGGAGACCGTCCACTACGGCCTGGTGCCCCGCACCAACCGGGGCGTCTTCTCGGTCAACGAGCTGCCCGACCTGGCCGAGCGCATCCAGGTGTCGCTGCTCAACGTGCTGGAGGAGCGCGACATCCAGGTACGCGGCTACAACCTGCGGCTGCCCCTGGACCTCCTGCTGATCGCCAGCGCGAACCCCGAGGACTACACCAACCGGGGACGGATCATCACCCCGCTGAAGGACCGGTTCGGGGCCGAGATCCGCACTCACTATCCGCTGACCCTGGAGGACGAGCTCGACCTGATCCGCCAGGAGGCCGCGCTCAACTGGCGGGGCCAGGAGGCTGCCGGCGCCCAGGACGGCGGGGCGGGCGAGCCCGAGGGGCTGAGCGCCGAGCTGCCCGAGCACCTCGTGGAGACCATCGCCAGGTTCACCCGCCTGGTCCGCGAGTCGACGGCCGTGGACTCGCGCTCGGGCGTCTCGGCCCGCTTCGCCATCGCCGCCGCCGAGACGGCCGCCGCCTCGGCCGTACGGCGGGCGGCCCTGACCGGCGAGGAGCGCCCGGTGACCCGGGTGTGCGACCTGCCCGGCATCGTCCCCACGCTGCGCGGCAAGGTGGAGTTCGAGGTGAGCGAGGAGGGCCGCGAGGTCGAGGTGCTCGCCCACCTGCTGCGCCGGGCCACCGCGGAGACCTTCCGCGGCGCCCTGGGCGGCCTGGACCTGTCGGCGCTGCTGGACAAGTTCAGCGAGGGCGTCCAGATCGAGTCCGGTGAGCTGACGCCGGCCACCGAGCTGCTCCAGCAGATCGGTCCCGTCAACGGCCTCTCCAAGATCATGTCCGCCGTGGGCATGGGCGAGGGCGACGAGTCCCCCGGGCACGCCGCCGCCGCGCTGGAGTTCGCCCTCGAAGGGCTCTATCTCATGCGGCGCCTGTCCAAGGACGAGGTCGACGGAGGCGCCGTCTACCGCACCTGAGCCCGGCCCCGCCGAAACCGGGACCGAAGGCGGCCCCCTGCCGGTGAGCCGCCTTCGGTCCCACCCGGCGGGCTTGGCGTTCCTCGCACATCGGACACACGACGATTAGGCTCACAAAAGATGAGTGGCTACCGATACGGCGAGTACCAGGACGGGCCCGATCCGCTGGCGCCGCCGTACGACGTGCGCGCCGCGCTCGACGAGATGGGCGACGCGATCCTGTCGGGTTCCAGCCCGATGGACTCCCTCAAGGACCTGCTCAGGCGGGGTCTGCCCGGCGCCCAGGACCGGCGCGGCCTCGATGAGCTGCTGCGCGAGGTCCGCAAGCGCCGCCGCGAACTGCGGGAACGCGGCAGCCTCGACGGCACGCTCGAACGCGCCCGCGCCCTTCTGGACAAGGCGATCGGCCAGGAGCGGGCCGAGCTGTTCCCCGACCCCTCCGACGAGGCGCGGCTGCGCGAGTCGGAGCTCGACGGGGTGCCGAGCGACACCGCCAGCGCGGTCCAGCAGCTGAGCACGTACGAGTGGCGTTCGCCGGCCGCCCGCCAGACGTTCGAGGAACTGCGCGCCCTGCTGCGCAGGGAGGTCCTCGACAGCCGGTTCCGCGGCATGCGGGAGGCCCTGGCCAATCCCGATCCCGAGACGATGGAACGGGTCCGGCAGATGATGTCGGACTTGAACGACATGCTGGACCGCGATGCCCGCGGCGAGCACACCCCAGAAGATTTCCACCAGTTCATGCAGAAGCATGGGGAATTCTTTCCGGAGAATCCCCGCAATCTCGAAGAGCTGGTCGACATCCTGGCCCGCAGGTCCGCCGCGGCCCAGCGGATGCTCGCCTCCATGACCCCCGAACAGCGCCAGGAGCTTCAGGGCCTGATCGACCAGACGCTGGAGCAGGCGGGCCTGGGCGAGCAGATGTCCCGCCTGGGTGAGGCCCTGTACGCCCGCCGTCCCGACCTCGCCTGGGACACCCCCGAGCGGATGAACGGCGACCGGCCCCTCGGCATGGGGGACGCCGTCAGCGCCCTGGAGGAGCTCGCCGACCTCGGCCGCCTGGAGGAGGCGCTCCGCCAGGACTATCCCGGAGCCCGGCTCGACGACATCGACGAGTCGGCGATCCGCCGCGCCCTCGGCCGGTCGGCCGTCGACGACCTGGAGGCGCTCAAGCGGATCGAGCGCGAGCTGGAGGAGCAGGGATACCTCCGGCGGCAGCGCGGCAAGCTGGAGCTCACGCCGAAGGCCGTGCGCCGGCTCGGGGAGACCGCCCTTCGCAGGGTCTTCGACTCGCTGGACGCCGGTCGCCGCGGCGACCACGACCAGCGTGACGCGGGAGCCGCCGGCGAGCTCACCGGCTCCTCGCGCCCGTGGCGCTTCGGCGACGAGCAGCCCCTCGACGTGGTGCGCACCCTGGTCAACGGCGTGCGGAGGGGCGGCCAGGCGAACGGCGACGGCCGGGTCTCGCTGTCGGTGGACGACTTCGAGGTGGCCGAGACCGAACGCAGGACGGCGGCGGCGGTGTGCCTGCTGGTCGACCTGTCGTACTCCATGGCTCTGCGCGGCACCTGGGCGCCCGCCAAGCAGACGGCGCTCGCCCTGCAGGCGCTGGTCGCCTCCAAGTTCCCGGGGGACGCCGTCCAGATCATCGGCTTCTCCAATTACGCCCGTGTGCTGCAGGCCGAGGAGCTGGCCGGGCTCGAATGGGACATGGTCCAGGGCACCAACCTGCACCACGCGCTGCTGATCGCCGGCCGCCACCTCGACCGGCACCCCGACTTCGAGCCCGTGGTGCTCGTCGTCACCGACGGCGAGCCGACCGCCCACCTCATGCGAAACGGCCGTTCCTGGTTCGAGTGGCCGCCCTCGCGCGAGACGCTGGAGCTCACGCTGGCGGAGGTCGACAAGATGACCCGCCGCCGGGCGACGATCAACGTGTTCATGCTGGCCACCGACGAGCGGCTCAAGGAGTTCGTGGACGAGGTGGCCAGGCGCAACGGCGGCCGGGTCTTCTCCCCGAGCGCCGACCGGCTCGGCGAGTACGTCGTCAGCGACTTCCTCCGGTCCCGCCGCACCCGCTGAGACAACCGGGTCTGAATAGCGTTTTGCGGGGGTATGTCCATCTTCCGGCGCGCTTTTCAGTAAAGGACATTCAATACGCTTTGTCGAACCGGGCGTTAATCGGTTGCCGATTCATATGCGATCTCGGAGGATATTCATAAAGGGTGATTGACCCGCGGTCCCCGAGGCCCGCCCGCCACGAAAGGAGGGTGCCATGTTCGCGGCGGTCGCGCTCCTCCTTCTCATGATCTTCACGGTGACGATGTTCGAGGTCACCGTGAACAACCGGCACCGGTCGCCGAAGCCGCCCGTCACCGAGACCCCCGAGGAGACGGCGCAGGAGGCGACGGACATCCCGAAACCATGAGCCACCGCTCATGATTTCGTACGGTTGTCCGGCGGCCGTTCCCCGCTGATCACGGAGACGATAGCCTCAGCGGCATGTCGTTTCTCGACAAGCTCCTGCTGTGGCTGCACATCGGCTTCGCGATCTTCGCGATCGGGCCGCTGACCGCCGCCACCATGTTCACCCCGCGATACATCCGGGCCAGAGACGCGAGCGTGCTGCGTTACCTGCACCGCAGCACGCGCATCTTCGGCATCCTCACCCTCGGCGTCTTCCTGTTCGGCCTCGCCCTGGCCGGCTCCCACATCGGCAAGCCGTACCTGTCGGTGTCGATGACGCTGTTCATCGTCGCGGCGGTGCTGCTGGTCATCATCGATCGTGACCAGAGCACCGCCGTTCGCGTGCTCTCCAACGAGACGCCCGAAGACGACGCCAAGGTGCAGACCGGCCGCATCGCCACCCTCTCGTCGATCATGGCCCTCATCTGGCTCGTGATCCTCGTGCTGATGGTGTGGTTCAACCCCACCTGAGTGCGCCGGCCCTCCCCTAGGAGCCCAGAGCCTGCCTGAGGTCGCCGAGCAGGTCGCTGGCGGTCTCGATGCCCACCGACAGGCGGATCAGGTCGGAGGGCACCTCCAGGGCCGTTCCGGCGACCGAGGCGTGGGTCATGCGGCCCGGGTGCTCGATCAGCGACTCGACGCCCCCGAGCGACTCGCCGAGGGTGAACAGCTTCGTGCGGTCGCAGATTTCGAGCGCCTCGGCCTCACCGCCCGCGACGCGGAACGACACGATGCCGCCGAACCGCCTCATCTGCTTGGCGGCCACCTCGTGGCCGGGGTGCCTGGAGAGCCCCGGGTAGAACACCTCGATGACCCGCGGGTGCGAGAGCAGCATGTCGACGACCTGCTCGGCGTTGTCGCAGTGGCGCTCCATGCGCAGGGCGAGCGTCTTGATGCCGCGCACCGTCAGCCACGCGTCGAACGGGCCCGCGACGGCTCCCATGGCGTTCTGGTGGTAGGCCAGCTCGTCACCGAGGCCGCGGTCGCGGGTGATCAGCGCCCCGCCGACCACGTCGGAGTGCCCCCCGATGTACTTGGTGGTGGAGTGGACCACCACGTCGGCGCCCAGCGCCAGCGGCTGCTGGAGGTACGGCGAGGCGAAGGTGTTGTCCACCAGCAGGAGCGCGTCCGCCTGGTGGGCGATGGAGGCCAGGGCCTCGATGTCGGCGATGCCCAGCAGCGGGTTGGTCGGGGTCTCCACCCAGATCGCCCTGGTGTCGGGACGTACGGCCGCGCGCACCGCGTCCACGTCGCCGAGCGGCACCGGGTCGTAGTGCAGCCCCCACCGCGAGAGGACCTTGGCGAACAGCCGGTACGTGCCGCCGTAGGCGTCGTCCGGGATGATCACGTGGTCGCCCGGCCTGCACACCGTGCGCAGCAGGGTGTCCTCGGCGGCGAGGCCCGACGCGAAGGCCAGCCCGCGCGTCCCGCCCTCGATCGCCGCCAGCAACTCCTCCAGCGAGTTCCTGGTGGGGTTGGCCGAGCGGCTGTACTCATATCCGGCCCGCAGCCCGCCGACACCGTCCTGCTTGTACGTGGACACGGCGTAAATGGGAGGCACGACCGCACCGGTGTGCGGGTCGGGCTCCTGGCCTGCGTGGATGGCCAAAGTCTCGAAACCTTCAATCATGGCTCCACGCTATCGCCCTCCCGGAGGAGGAAACCGCGCCGCCGTACTACGGCGGAAGGACGAGGCGGGGATCAGCCCGACGTCCGATGGCAGCGCCTCGCGCCCCCGCTTACCGTCGGCTGGGGACCCCCTTCCCGGCTGGACCTCAGGCACGGCCCCCACGGAGGCCACCGGGCGCCCGCGACGTGCTCACGACGGGACCACGGCGAATGCTCGACGTCATCGGCAGGCTCACGACCCGCCACGCGTGGTGGGTGCTCGCCTTCTGGACGGCCGTGCTCGCCGCGGCCCTGGTGGCCCGGCCCGGCACGCTCCCCGGGGTCTCCGGCGTCCCCGGCGGCTATGGCGGCTACGGCGGCTACGGCGAGTACGGCCCGCTGCCGCCCGACGCCTCCGGAGCCTTCGGGGCCGGCGTGGCGCTCCTCGCGCTCCTGGCCTTCCTCCGCTCCCCCGCCGCGACGCTGACGGCCGTGCTGGCGGCCCTCGCCGTCCACAGCCTGTCCGCCGTGGCGATCGCGGCCCTCGGCCTGCCCGCCCCGCCGGGCCTGTTCGCCTACGGCACGACGACGGCGTGCGCGACCATGCTGATCCACCGGTTCAGGGAGCGCCTGGCCTCGGGCGACGGGCCCGTACACGCGGTACGCACCTCGTTGGACCAGGCGGGGAGGGTGATCGCCACGGCGGGCGCGGCATGGATCGCCTCCTGCGGCGCGTTGCCCCTCGGCGCCTACCCGCCCGGCTTCGGCCCGGCGCTCGCCCTCACGGCCTCGGTGCAGTTGCTCGTCGTGCTCACGTTGCTCCCCGCCGTGCTGGCCGTGCTGGGGTCCCGGCTGGCGTGGCCCTCACGACGGCGCCGCACCGGACGGCCGGCGGCGAGGTTCGGGCTGGCCGTCGCCGCCCACCCCGGCACCTGGACGGCCCTGGCGGCGGGGCTCATCGTCGCGATGGGGGCGATCGGGCCGGTGCTGGTGCCCTCCCCCCTCCCCGTGCCTGTCATGGCCGTCGCCGGGGTGCTGGTCGCGCTCGTCCTCGCGCTGGTGCTCCGGAGTCTGATCTCCCCCGTCTACCTCACGGCGGGAGCGCTGCTGGTCGCGTGGGCGTCGGGCACGGCCGCCGCCCCGTCGGGCGACCAGATCGCCGTGTTCATGTTCGTGCTGGTCGTCAGCGTCACCACCGCGCTGCTCGTGCTCGCCCGCGTGCGCGAGACGGCCCGTACCGGCCGTGACCCTCGCACCTGCTCGGCGCTGGCGACCAAGTACGCGGCTCCGCCCGCCCTCGCCGCCCTGCTGGCCGCCGGAACGCTCACCGCGACCGTCTACGACGTGCTGTCCGGCGTGTGCCTGGTCGCGGGGGGCGCGGCGCTCTCACTGGTGGTGGTCCCGGGGCTCACCGCGATGCTCGGCGCTCGCGCATGGTGGCCCGACGCCGCCCCGGCCCCCTCCGTGCGCCGTACGGACGCTCACCTGGCCTGAGCGGCCGCCCGGCGGTGGCTCGGGGGCGGCTCGGGGGCGGCTCGGCCGAATGGCCGATTCTTTACTACGGCGACCGGATTACCCTCGACGTCCGTGAGGGACACCCATCGGCTCGTGTACTGGATTCAGCGACTCAGCGAGATCGCTCTGGTCGGCTGGCTTGGGCTGCTCCTCCTCGTCGAAACGGCGGTCGATGTCCCGATGGGCCAGTCGCGGTTCGCGGCGCCGCTGTGCGGGCTCCTCGGCATCGGGGCGTACCTGCTGCGCCACCGGTTCCGCGTCCAGGGCATGGTCCTGCTCATGGCGATGTCCGCCGTGGTGTCGCTGTTCGCCGGCGTCTTCCACTGGTCGGGCCCCCCCGGCTTCGCCGAGGCCGGAGCGCTGCTTCTCGTCACGGTCGGGGCCCTGCGCTGGGTCACGCCTCTCCGGTTCGCCGTGCTGCTCTCGCTGCTGTCGATGGTCACCCTCGAACTGGCCGCGGGCCTGCGTACCGAGAAGTCGTCGGCCATCGCCTTCGGCTTCCTGTTCTTCGTCGCCTGGGCTGTGGCCATGGGCATCGGCAGCTACCTTCGCTACCAGCGAGAACACCGCCAGGAGACGGTGAACGCCGTACGAAGGGCCGAACGGCTGGAGCTCGCCAGGGAATTGCACGACCTGGTCGCTCACCACATCACCGGCATCGTGGTGCAGGCGCAGGCGGCGAAGACGGTGGCCGCGCGGAAGCCCGAGGCCGTCGTACCCTCGCTCGACGCGATCGCCACCGCGGGGGCGGACGCGCTGACCTCCATGCGCCGCCTGGTCGGGGTGCTCCGCGCCGGCGACGACGCGTCCCGCAACGCGGGCACCACGCTCACCGACCTGCGTGTGCTCGTCGAGAGGTTCTCGGCGAGCGGCCCCCCGGTCGCCTTAGGCATAGGTCAGGGCCTCACCGAGTCCGCGCTGGCTCCCGAGGTGCTCACCACCCTGCACCGCGTCCTGCAGGAGTCCCTCACGAACGTACGGCGGCACGCGCCCGGCACCGGCTGGGTGGAGGCCGACCTGAGGCCGGTGGAACGAGGGGTGCTGCTGCGGGTGCGCAACCACAGATCGCCGTCCGACCCGCGCGTCGCCAGGCTGGGCGGCGGGTTCGGCCTGGTCGGCATGGCCGAGCGGGTCAAGGCCCTCGGCGGCGACCTCGTCGCGGGACCCACCCCCGAGGGGGGCTGGGAGGTCCGCGCTTGGTTCCCCGCCGACCACGAGCCGGCCCGCCTCTGAACCCGGGTGCCGTGCCTTCGTTCCGGCCCCGCACCCGGCCTCAGATCTTCACAAGAGGGTGTGCGCCCTAGACGCTCGCCGCGCTCGCGAGGCTGTGTCGTCTTAGACGCTCGCTGCGCTCGCGAGGCTGTGTCGTCTTAAACGCTCGCTGCGCTCGCGAGGAAGGCGAGCAGGTCCTGCCTGGTGATCAGGCCGATCGGCTTGCCGTCGTCGAGGACCACGGTGGCGTCGGCCTTCTCCAGCGCCTCGATGGCCACCGAGACGGGCTCGCCCGAGCCGATCATGGGGAGCGGTGCCGACATGTGCTCCTCGATCGGGTCCTCTCCGCGCACCTTGCCCCGGTAGAGGGCTTCCAGCAGGTCGCGCTCGACGATCGAGCCGACCACCTCGGCCGCCATGACCGGGGGCTCCTCCTTCATGACGGGGAGCTGCGACACGCTGTACTCGCGCATGATGGCGATGGCCGTGCTCACCGACTCGTGCGGGTGGGTGTGCACGAACTCGGGAAGCCCGGGGTTCTTGCGGCCGAGCACGTCGCCGACCAGCCCTTCCTCGCTGGCGGAGGTCAGGAAGCCGTAGTCGGCCATCCAGTCGTCGTTGAAGATCTTGGACAGGTAGCCGCGCCCGCCGTCCGGCAGCAGGACGACCACGACGGCGTCGGGCCCCGCCTCGGCCGCCACCTTCAGCGCCGCCACGACCGCCATGCCGCAGGAACCCCCGACGAGCAGGGCCTCCTCGCGGGCCAGGCGGCGGGTCATGCCGAAGGAGTCCTTGTCGGAGACCGCGATGATGCGGTCGGCGACCGTGGTGTCGTAGGTGGCGGGCCAGATGTCCTCGCCGACGCCCTCGACCAGGTACGGCCGCCCGGAGCCGCCGGAGTAGACCGAGCCCTCGGGGTCGGCGCCGATGATCTGGACCCGGCCGCCGGAGACGTCCTTGAGGTAGCGGCCGGTGCCGCTGATCGTGCCGCCGGTGCCCACCCCGGCGACGAAGTGGGTGATCCGCCCGTCGGTCTGGTCCCAGATCTCCGGGCCCGTCGAGTGGTAGTGGCTGGCGGGGTTCTCCGGGTTGGAGTACTGGTCGGGCTTCCAGGCGTTCGGGATCTCGCGCGCCAGCCGGTCGGACACCGAGTAGTAGGACTCGGGGTGGTCGGGCGAGACCGCCGTCGGGCAGACGACCACCTCGGCGCCGTACGCGCGCAGCACGGCGATCTTGTCCTGGGCCACCTTGTCGGGCACGACGAACAGGCAGCGGTAACCCCTGTCCTGGGCCACGATCGCCAGCCCGATGCCCGTGTTGCCGGACGTGGGCTCCACGATCGTGCCGCCGGGGCGCAGCGCTCCGGAGCGCTCGGCCGCCTCCACCATGCGCAGCGCGATGCGGTCCTTCACCGAGCCGCCCGGGTTGAAGTACTCGACCTTCGCCAGGACCTGTGCGGATATGCCGGCCGTGACCTTGCGGAGCCGTACGAGCGGGGTGTCGCCCATGAGCTCGATGAGCGAGTCGTGTACGCGCACCGGGAATAACACCTCATTTGCCGAAGCTTTGTCAGCTTGCCGATGCCGGACAACCGATGGGTGATCTCGCGTCCGGCGGGTTTCAACTCCTCACCGTACCGCCACGACTACCACACCAAGGGACAGGCGTCCGCGAGTCGCGCCACCACGAATCAGAACGGCCGCGATCATAGTGGTCAGGACCGTGATCAGACCACGAAACCAGCTACAAACCAACACATATGACCACTGGAACCCCGATAGGAACCACGACGAAGGTACAGGGATCAGGAAGGGACGACAGTAGTGATGTGGACGCCGGGAAGGGCACGAGTGGCCCGCCGTATCGCGACCGCGGCCGCCTTGGGCAGCGGGGGCGTCACCGCGCTCGGAGCGGCCGTCTACGGCCTGCTGATGGCCGAGGCGATGCTCGCGAGAAGGATCGTCGGCCGCCCGCACGGGATGGAAGGACCCCCTTCCGACGGCATCTACGGGGAGTGGCCGGGTCACGGCGAGGGGCCCGCCGAGCCCATCAAGCTGGCCATGCTCGGCGACTCGACCTCCGTGGGGCTCGGCATGACCGACCCGTCCACGACCCCCGCGGTGCTGCTGGCCAACGGCCTGGCCTCGATCGCCGAGCGCCCCGTGCGGCTGGGCGTCTTCGGCAGGTCGGGCGCGGGGTCGGCCGACCTCGCCCTCCAGGTCGACCGGGCGCTCAAGACGCGCCCCGACATCGCCGTGATCTTCGTGGGCGCCAACGACGTCACCACCCAGACCAAGCCGGCCGAGGCCGTACGGCACCTGCGGAACGCGGTGCGGCGGCTGCGCGAGGTGGGCGCGGAGGTGGTCGTGGGCACCTGCCCCGACCTCGGCACGATCAGGCCGATCGGCCAGCCGCTCCGGTGGGTCACACGGCGGTGGAGCCGCCAGCTCGCCGCGGCGCAGACGGTCGGCGTGATCGAGGAGGGCGGTCGCACGGTGGCGTTCGCGGACGTCCTCGGCCCGGAATTCGCCTCATACCCGGGCGAGATGTTTGGACCTGATCGATACCACCCATCTGCGCGAGGTTACCAACGGTCCGCTTACGTAGTGCTACCTTCTGTATGCGCCGCGTTGGGGTTGTGGCCCGAGCCTGAACCCGAGCGTGGCGAGGGATCGCAATCGATTTACCTCGCGGCGGCCATCGCCGCGGAGGAGTCCGGCACCGAGGTCACCGCGACCCGCGTCGCCGGCCGAGCGACCGGCCCCCAAGGAAGGTGGGCCACGATACTTCGCCGCCGGCCAGGGACGATGCCTCGCAGCGCCTGAATCCGGTCACCCTCCGCGACGCAGCCGTCACTCTGCCCGCATTGGAGTGGAATGCCCGTGATCCGGCCATTAGCGAAACCGGCTCTGTCCCTTGCCGGGGCCCTCGCCGGGGTCCTCGCCCTGGCTGGGTGCTCCAGCAGCAAGGTGGCCATCGAGGAGACCCATCCGACCTGGCTCAACGGCCAGGTGAACGCCGTCAGCCGCGCCACCGTGGCCGCAGGCGTGGCCGCCGTGACCTCCTTGAAGCCGGACGGCACGCTGGAGACCGCCGCTCTCGACCTCACCGGCGGGAGACGCCTGTGGGCCCACCCCGCGACGATCGCCGGGCGCCTGCCCGGCATGGGGGTGCAGCCACCCGCCGCGGTCGAGACCGGCCCCGGACAGGGGGTCGTCGCGGCCATCGACCCCGCCAAGCGGGGCAGGTGGAACGCGACGCTGATCGTCCGTGACGCGCGCACCGGGCAGAGGAAGTGGTCCAGGCCCGTCCAGTCGACCTTCGGCCCGCAGCGGTGCGGCCCCTACCTGTGCATGTCCGAGAACACCGCGCTGGCCTCGGCCCGCATGGTCGTCCTCGACCCTCTCACCGGCAAGCTCCTGTGGACGCTTCCGGGCATCAGCGAGGTGGAGTGGTCCGATCCGTCCAGGGTCGTCATGCTCCGCATGGCCAGGCACCCCGTCCTGTCGGCCCACGACCTGAAGTCCGGGGCTCCGGTGTGGCAGTTACCCGTGGAGCAGGCCCTCAACCCCGGCATCGACCTGTCCGGCGGCTGGGCCTTCGGCACGGCCGGGGAGAACCTCGTCGGCTACGTCGCCCCCTACACGAACCCGAAGAAGAACAAGACCTCGGCCTTCGGTCTCTTCTCGGTCAAGCTCGCCGACGGCACGGTCAACTGGCTGCGCCCCTCGGTCGTACGCGTCTATCCGAGCGGGAGCCCCGGCTTCGCGCCCGTGGTGCGGCCCATCGACGATCAGGGCCAGTACGGCGGCTTCGCACGGCTCGATCCCGGATCGGGCCGCGTGATCGGTCAGATCGCCGCCGACCAGGTGCCGGGCGCCGGCTGGTGGCTCGCGTTCCCCAAGGACATGGGCAGGCTCGACTTCCTCAAGCCCAACGGTTCCGGCTCCGCGTTCGACCTGCCCTCCGGGCAGCCCGCCCCCGTGAAGGACCAGCGCGGCTGGTCGTTCTGCGTCACCGACCCGAAGCCGCTTCCGCTGGCCGGACAGCCCCAGGGCTTCTACTCCGTGGCCTCCCTGTGCGAGTTCGACCTGGCGACCGGCAAGCGCGTGCCCGGCTCCCCGGGGGTCCCGCCCGCGTGGTTCACCGGCAGCCAGGACGGCTGGCGCCTCTGGCGTGACGAGAAGGGGGCCATGCACGCCGTCAGGGACGGCTCCGGCACAGCTCCCGGCATGTACGGCTGAGGTCGGGGGTCACCCCGTTCAGGGCCTCGTGATTCGTCCACGGGGCCCTTCTCCTGCTTGCCGTACATAGTTCTGTTTCTTGGTGCCCCGGGGCGTGGCATCCGCGCTACCGCACGGTAACCTCCGCTGAAGGGAGCCCTGTCACGAACCCAGGAGAGCCAGATGCCCGAGGCAGTAATCGTCGCGACCGCACGTTCGCCGATCGGCCGCGCCTTCAAGGGGTCGCTCAAGGACATCCGTCCCGACGACCTGACCGCTCAGATGATCAAGGCCGCGCTGGACAAGGTCCCCCAGCTCGACCCCAACGACGTCAACGACCTGATGCTGGGCTGCGGCCTGCCGGGCGGCGAGCAGGGCTTCAACCTGGCCCGCGTGGTTTCCGTACTGCTCGGCCTCGACCGCGTCCCGGGCACCACGGTCACCCGTTACTGTTCCTCTTCGCTGCAGACGACCCGCATGGCGTTCCACGCCATCAAGGCGGGCGAGGGCGACGTGTTCATCTCCGCGGGGGTCGAGACCGTCTCCCGCTTCGTCAAGGGCAACTCAGACTCGCTGCCCGACACCACCAACCCCCTGTTCCTGGACGCCAAGGCGCGCACCGACGCCGGAGCCGAGGGCGGCGGCCCCGAGTGGCACGACCCGCGCCAGGACGGCCAGTTGCCCGACGTCTACATCGCCATGGGCCAGACCGCCGAGAACGTCGCCGGCATCAAGGGCGTCAGCCGCAGGGAGCAGGACGAGTTCGGCGTCCGCTCGCAGAACCTCGCGGAGAAGGCCCTGGCCAACGGCTTCTGGGAGCAGGACATCACGCCGGTGACCCTGCCGGACGGCAGCGTGGTGAGCAAGGACGACGGGCCGAGGCCCGGCACCACCTACGAGGCCGTCTCCCAGCTCAAGCCGGTGTTCCGGCCCGACGGCACGGTCACGGCGGGCAACTGCTGCCCGCTGAACGACGGCGGCGCCGCGGTGATCGTGATGAGCGACGTGAAGGCGGCCGAGCTGGGTATCACGCCGCTGGCCCGCATCGTCTCGACCGGCGTCACCGGCCTGTCCCCCGAGATCATGGGCCTCGGACCGGTTGAGGCGTCCCGCCAGGCGCTGGCCCGGGCCGGCATGTCGATCGGCGACGTCGACCTCGTCGAGATCAACGAGGCGTTCGCCGCCCAGGTCATCCCGTCGTACCAGGAGCTCGGCATCGACATCGACCGGCTCAACGTCAACGGTGGCGCCATCGCCGTCGGGCACCCGTTCGGCATGACGGGCGCCCGGATCACCTCCACGCTGATCAACGGCCTGCGCTTCCACGACAAGGCCATCGGCCTGGAGACGATGTGCGTCGGCGGCGGCCAGGGCATGGCCATGGTGCTGGAGCGCCTGAGCTAGCCGCGGATGTCGGGACCGGCGCGGGTGATGTCGACACGGATGAGGACGTGCCGGTCCCGGACCATGGCCGCGCGGAAGTCGTCCCAGTCGGGGTGCTCGCCGGAGATGCTCCGGTAGTACTCGACCAGGGGCTCTACCGCCTCGGGGACGGAGAGGACCTCGGCGGTACCGTCAATCTGGATCCATTCGCCGATGAAGGCGTCGGTGGTCACGCACAGCGTGAGGTTGGGGTTGGCGCGAAGGTTGCGGGTCTTGACCGCGGTCTCGGCCGTGCTGATGAGGGGACGGCCGTCGGCGTCGATGCCGACGCCCACCGGCGAGGTCTGGGGGCGGCCGCTGGGATTCCAGGTCAGCATCACCGCGCGGTGGTTGTTCCTGATGAACTCACGAGCCTTGTCGAGATCCATATCTCCATGGTCCATGTCGTGGCAACAGGATCGCGCCCACGTCATCGCGATGACGTGGGCGCGCTAGGCAGGCAGGGACTTACATGAAGCCCATGCGGGAACGGCGCTGCCGCTCGTGCTCGATCACGATCGCCGCGGCGTAGCCGTGGGTCAGCCCGTGCTCGTCGGCGAGCCAGTTGGCCCGTTCGTCGCACCGTAGGAAAGCCGGGCCGTTGTCGATGGCTTGGAACCACTCTGGGAGTGCGCGTCCGGTGATGTCCGGAACCCTGGCAATCAGCTTGTTCTGCGTCTCCGGTGAGTGGTTCAACGACATGGGCACCTCCATGAGTGAAGCCTCTTTTGCTAGACACTGCATCACCAGCCCCGTGATGGCAAGCCCTGAATGGCCAGCCTTCTCTTACACGAGGTAGATCATTAGTCGCTGTGTGTGGGCTTACCCAACGGTTCCACGGCCATGCCAAAGGAAATCGGCCGACCGGAACCCGGTGGTCGCTCCTCTGCCGAGGATCTAGTCGTTGTTGAAGAAGTAGCTGATGAACCGGAGGATCTCCAGGTAGAGCCAGACGAGGCTCACCGTGAGGCCGAACGCCATCAGCCAGGAGTACTTCTCGGGGACGCCGGCGCGCACGCCCTGCTCCACCGCGTCGAAGTCGAGCAGCAGGAAGAAGCAGCCGAGCAGGATCATCGCGACGCTGAAGATCCAGCCCATGGGGCTGTCGGTGCGCAGCCCGAGACCGCCGGAGGTGAAGATGCTGACGATCCAGTTGAGGAGCATCAGCCCGACCGCGGCGAAGCCCGCGGCGACGACGAACTTGGTGAACTTCGGCGTCGGCCGGAAGATCTTGAGCGCGTACACCGCGAGCACGCCCGCGAACGCCACCATCGTGCCGAGGACGGCCTGGAAGACGATGCCGGAGTACACGTCGTTGTACATCTTGCTGATCACGCCGATGGCGAGGCCGTAGGCCACGGAGTAGCCGAGGATCAGCGCGGGGTTCGTGCTCTGCCGGAACGAGACGATCAGGCCGAGCACCAGGCCGACGATCACCGCGGGCACGGCGATGGCCATGCCGAGGTTGAGGTACCAGGCCAAAGCCGCGGTCACCACCAGGGTGCCGAGCGTGATGAACCCGCGTACGACGACGTCGTCGATCGTCATGGGACGCGTCGCGGTGGGTGGGGCGTACGAGGGGGCGTTGTACATGTTCTGCAAGTACTCGGGGCTCGCCGCGGGACCGCCCCAGGTCTGACGATTGTTCGGCCCCAGTTTGCTCAGGACCGGGTTCCTGCTCTGCATCACTGCCTCCACTGCGACCTGCGATCAGCCTGTTCGGTCGAGCCTCACAGGGAGTGCCGCCTGTAGCACATAGCTTTACATCTGTTCTGGCGGTCAGGATGGCCCCTGACGTGTTTTCACCGCGAGATCCCGGCACACCGAGATCCAACGGCAACGGATACAACGACCAGGCCCGCGTCCGAGTTCCGGCCCCCCAGATCGCGTTTCACGCACCTCTACGGCTCCACGGCGGGACTGCGGGGTGGCGGGTGGCGGTGCCGCCCGCGACGTGGCGCGCGGCCGGTGGCGGAGGTGCCGCCCCGCCACAAGCCCCGAGTGGTGGGTTTCGTCCTGACCGATATCCCGATGACTAGGTGGACTTTTCATGAGTGTCGAGAACTAAACCCTTTCCCCGAGCTCAGGGGCCGTTACTGCTCCGCTCCCATTACCGTCCGTGCGACTGGTTTAGAGCGGGTCCGCCGAATGGCTCCCATGCGAGGGGAGGATGAGGGCGGTGGTGGCCCCGCCCCCGCTTTGTCCCGCGGGTGTTCCGGCGCGACGGCGCCCGCCCGACGCGAGCCGCGCGGTTCGATTCCCGGGGCTCGTACGGCCGCGCCTGCGCTCCGCGCGGGACGATGTGCGGCTGATCACCACCTAGGCGAAGGCGGCAGCGGCCGGTCGCGGGAAATCGGCACGGAATGGTAACGATTCGCGTAGGCGGTGCGGTGACCCGGTGTTTGACCCGATCGGGACCGCAGCGATAAACCTTCGCGACCTGAGGCGAACCCACAAGGATATAGGTCCGCGAGCGTGTTACCGCCATCGGGCGTTTCATATAGTCGGCAGAGGTGCCCCCGGTGGGACTCGAACCCACACTGGAACCCTTTTAAGGGGTTTGCCTCTGCCATTGGGCTACGGGGGCGCCGTAATCATACGTAACGGACCACACTTGCGTAACGGGTCAGAGCCCACGTCTCTGCTCTTCCTTCCGTAGTGCGCAAGATAACGGTATACGTCACGCGCCCCCGTGACTCGGGCAATGAACAACAGACCGCTCAAGTAGCCCAAATTCACCACGTCACCCCTGTTAGGCCTTAAGAGAACAGTACGGCCCGCGCCCAAGCATTGCGGCGCGAGCCGTACCTAACCCGTCAGCCTGTGGCGGCCGCCGCCTTGAACTCGTCGCGGGGGGACTCGATCTCCCCGAGTGAGACGGTCTCCCGCTTGAAGAAGAGGGCGAGCGTCCAGTCGGCCACCACGCGGACCTTGCGGTTCAACGTAGGCACCCGGGACAGATGGTAGGTGCGGTGCATGAACCACGCAGGGAATCCGTGAAGCTTGACACCGTAGACGTTCGCCACCCCCTTGTGGAGACCGAGCCCCGCGACCGACCCGGCGTACTTGTGCCGGTACTCGACCAGGGGACGTCCCTGCAGGTGGCGGACGATGTTGTCGGCGAGCACCTTGGCCTGCCTCACGGCATGCTGCGCGTTGGGCGCGCAGTACTGGCCGGGATTGGTCACGTCGGGCACGCCCGCCACGTCACCGGCCGAGAAGGCGCCCTGGACGCCGGCGACGGTGAGTTTCGTGGTCGTCTTGATCCGGCCGCGCTCGTCGAGAGGCAGGTCACCGGCGTTGACGACGGGACTGGCCTTGACCCCGGCGGTCCACACGATCGTGGCCGACTCGAAGGTGTCGCCGTCCGAGAGGACCACTTCGCCCCCCTCGCAGGACTTCAGAAGGGTCTGCATCTTGACCTCGATGCCCCGCTTGCGCAGTTCCTCCAGGGTCCACTTGCCCATCTCGGGGCCGACCTCGGGAAGGATGCGGTCGCTGGCCTCCACGAGCACCCAGCGAAGGTCCTTCTCGCTGAGGGTGTCGTAGTACTTCACCGCGTCCCTGCCCATGTCCTCAAGCTCGGCCAGGACCTCGACGCCCGCGAAACCGGCGCCGACCACGACGAAGTTGAGCGCCCGCCGGCGCACCAGCTCGTCGTCGGTGGAGTCCGCCCGGTCGAAGAGGGCGAGAACGCGGTTGCGCAGTGCGATGGCCTCACCGACCGTCTTGAACCCGATCGCGGCGTCCGCGAGCCCCGGGATGGGCAGCGTGCGCGAGATGGAGCCGGCAGCCATGACGATGACGTCGTACCCGATCTCCTCGCTCGGGCCCGCCGCGGGCTGGAACGTCACGGACCTGTTCGCGTGATGGACCTTGGTGACCTTGCCGTTGAGGATCCGGACGTCGGACAGCACCCGGCGCAGCGGCGTGACGACGTGACGCGGGGACAGGTTGCCCGCCGCGGCCTCGGGGAGGAAGGGCTGGTAGGTCATGTAGGACTGCGGGTCGATGACCGTGATCCGCACGCTTCCGGACTTCAGCTGGCGGCGCAGGGAGCGCTGAAGCCGGAGCCCCGTGTAGAGACCGACGTACCCTCCGCCGACGATGAGGATGTGCTTGGCCTTCTGGTCCACCTGAGTGCCCCTTCGTGGCATGGTCGCTTGTGAAACCATTCACAAGGCTACGTCACGAGAGGGTCTCAGCGCCAATCCCTTAATCCGCAACTATGGAGCTATTTCCGATCTTGTACATCTTTAGCGCGGATTCTATAGGGAAGATCACTCAAACTTTCGCTTAGTGACGGACTTCACTCCGTGAGAGGGTGTCCACCTCCCGGCGCCGCTGTCCGGTTCAGCCGGCCAGCTCCACCGCACGTGCGAAGATCGCGTCGAGCATCGGCTCGGTGACCCTGCCGGTGAACGTGTTCTGCTGGCTCGGGTGGTAGCAGCCCAGCAGGTGGACCGGCGCCGAGCCGTACGAGATCTCCACCTCGGCCCCGTGCCCGAAAGGCGGCCTGCTCTTCGGCAGCGTGTACCCCGCCTCCCGAAGCGCCGGCCAGATCGCCTGCCAGGCGTACCCTCCGAGGGCGACGATGACGCGAAGCGGGTCGGCGACCAGCTCCAGCTCCCTGGTCAGCCAGGGAAAGCAGGCGGCCCGCTCCTCGATGGCCGGCTTGTTCGCCGGTGGAGCGCAGCGTACGGCCGCGACCATGCGGGCACCGAGCAACCGCTGGCCGTCACCCGCGTGCGTGCTGGTCGGAAGGGCCGCCAGCCCGGTGCGGTGAAGAGACGCGAACAGCCAGTCGCCGCTGCGGTCACCGGTGAAGACCCGGCCGGTGCGATTGCCCCCGTGGGCGGCGGGGGCCAGGCCCACAAGAAGGACGCGCGGTTTCTCCTCGCCCCAGCCCGCGATGGGCCTGCCCCAGTAGGTCTCGTTCATGAACGAGCGCCGCTTGACCTCGGCGACCCCCTCGCGCCACTCCACCAGGCGCGGGCACGCCCGGCACACCGACTGCCTGGCGGTCAGCTCGGCGAGCGTACGGCTGGACCGGGCGAGATCGCGAACGTCGGCCGCGGTGTGCGCCACGGGAGTGCCGGGCTCCGCGGGATCCTCCGGCCATCCGCTACCTGGGGGAACGAAACTCATACCATCGATCGTGCCAGGCCGGGGGCGGGAGCGCCCCACCCCACCCACCCGAGCGACCAACCGGCGCGGCACCGTCGCGCTGGGGAAGCCTCGTCATGCGTCCTCGTCCCCGGGGACGGACACGGCGAAGGCGGCGTGGAGGCGGCGGGTGTGGTCGACGTGACGTACCGGCCCGGTGAGCGTGACCGTCGCGGCGAGGCGCGGGTCGGTGCTGGAGGCGCTGAGGCGCAGTTCCAGCTCTCCGGGCTCGACGATCCTCCGGCCCTCGCGACCGGTGAAGGACGCGAGATCGGCGGGCACCGTCACCCGTACGCGGCTCGCCTGCCCGGGGCCGAGCGGCACCCGCGCGTAGCCGATCAGCCGCTGCGTCGGCCGCACCACCGAGGCGACGGGGTCGTGCAGGTAGAGCTGCACGATCTCCGCGCCCTCGCGATCGCCGGTGTTGCGGATGGTGAACGCCAGGCGCAGCTCGCCGTCCGTACCGGCCTCCGAGTCGGCGACCTCCAGGTCCGACCACTCGAATGTGGTGTACGACAGGCCGTGGCCGAAGCCGAAGGCCGGCGTCGGGTCGATGTTGGACACCTCGCTGACCTGCGCCAGCCGCGCCGAGAGGTAGGTGGACGGATGCACACCCGGCCGGCGGGGGACGCTCACCGGCAGGCGTCCGGACGGATTGACCCGCCCGCTCAGCACACCCGCGATGGCCGAGGTGCCCTCCTGGCCGGGGAAGAACGACTGGACGATCGCGGCCGAGCCGCCGGCGGCGTCGCCGAGCGCGTACGGCCTGCCCGCGAGGAGGGTGGTCACCACCGGCGTCCCCGTGCCGATGAGGGCGTCCAGCAACCCCTGCTGGACGCCCGGCAGGGCCGTGGACTCGGCGTCGCATCCCTCGCCGCTGGTGCCCCGCCCGAACAGCCCTGCCCGGTCGCCGAGCGCGGCCACGACGACGTCCGCGCCGCGGGCCAGCTCGACCGCCTCGGGGAAGCCGCCGGTGTCCAGGCCGTCGACGGTGGTCCCGGGCGCGGTGACGATCTCGGTGCCGGGGAACTCGGCCGCCAGCGCCTCGCGAAGCGTGGGCAGCCCGATGCGGGTGGGCACGCCGGGGTGGTGAACGAGCACGTGCTGGGGGAAGGAGTAGCAGCCGAGGACGGCCAGCGGGTCGTTCGCGTTGGGACCGATGATCGCGATCTTCCCGGGCCGCCCCAGGGGCAGTGTCCCGTCGTTGCTGAGCAGGACGATGGCCCGCTCGGCGATCCGCCGGGCGATCTCGCGGTTGGCGGGCGGGTCGAGGTCGACCGACCCGCGCACCGCCTCGGGGTCGCTCAGGTCCGCGCCGGCCAGCCCGGACGGCACGGGACTCCAGTCCGGGTCGAGCAGCCCGAGCTGCGCCTTCTGGACCAGCACGCGGCGCAGCGCCCGGTCGATCAACGCCTCGGGGACCTGCCCGGCGGCGATCGCGTCCAGCAGGGGGCCGCCGAACGTCTTCACGGTGGGCAGCTCCACGTCCACCCCCGCGACGAGCGCGGCACCCGCCGCCTCGGCCCAGGTGCCCGCCATGCCGTGCAGCGTCTTGAGGAAGGCGATGCCGAAGTAGTCGGCCACCACTGTGCCGCCGAAGCCCCACGTGTCGCGCAGCAGCCCGGTCAGCAGCCACTCGTCGGCCACGGCCGGCATGCCGTCGGTGTCGGTGTAGGCGTGCATGACCGACCGTGCGCCGCTCTCGCGCACCGCCATCTCGAACGGCAGGAGGATCACGTCGGCGCGCTCGCGGGGGCCCATCGCCACGGGGGCGAGGTTGCGCCCGGCCACGGAGGCCGAGTACCCGGCGAAATGCTTGAGCGTGGCGACGATGCCCGCCGACTCCAGGCCCTGGATGTAGGCGGTGGCGATGGTGCCGACCAGGTACGGATCCTCCCCGATGGTCTCCTCGACCCGGCCCCAGCGGGCGTCGCGCACCACGTCGAGCACGGGGGCGAGACCCTGGTGTACCCCGACGGATCGCATGTCGCGGCCGATGGCGCCCGCCATCTCGCGGATCAGCGCGGGGTCGAAGGTGGCGCCCCACGACAGCGGCACCGGATAGGCCGTGGCGCCCCACGTCGCGAAGCCGGCCAGGCACTCCTCGTGGGCCAGCGCGGGGATGGCGAACCGGTTGGCGCGGGTGATCCGCTCCTGGGTTCTGAGCAGCGACAGCGCGCCGATCGCCGGATCCACGGGAGCCGTGCCGAAGGGGCGGGTCAGCTGTCCGAGACCGTTGGGCAGCAGGCCGTCCAGGTCGACCGCCTCTTCCATGTCGTGCTGGTGCGGCGCGACCTCCCCGCCTTCGCGGGAAGCGCCGACCCAGACGCCGAAAAGCTGCGCGACCTTCTCCTCCACGGCCATCTCCGCGATGAGGCCGTCGACGCGGGTCTCAGCGTCCTGAGCGGGGTCCTGCCAGATGGGAGTGGCGGGGTCTGTCTCAACGGACACGATGGGGGTCACTTTCCTCCGACGCCCATCAGCCCCTGTACCAGGGCGCGACGGGCGAACAGATAGACGAGCAGGATGGGGACCATGGACAGCATGACCGCGGCCAGCAGTCCGGGGATGTTGATCCCGTACTGGGTCTGGAAGTCGTACAGGCCCATGGTGATGAGCTTGGTGGAGTTCGACTGGGTGAGCACCAGCGGGAACAGGAAGCCATTCCACGCCTGGAGCGCCGAGAACACCACGATCGTGGACAGCCCGCCCTTGGACAGGGGGAGGACGAGCCGGAGGAACGTGCGCCCCGGCGAGGCGCCGTCGATCGCCATGGCCTCGTAGAGGTCCGGCGTGATGTCACGCATCACCCCTGACAGGACCAGCGTGGAGACCGGCAGGGCGAACGCCGCGGTGGGCAGGATGACGCCGATGAGGTTGTCGTACAGCCCCACGGTGCTGATGACGTAGAACACCGGGACGATGACGGCCTGGGCGGGGACGGCGAGGCCCAGCAGGAACATCCGGAACACGACCGAGATCACCCGGCTGCGGCTCCGCACGATCGCGTAGGCCAGTGGCGGAACCAGCAGGAGCACGATGCCGACGACCGCCGCGGTGACGATCACCGTGTTCAGGTAGTACAGCCCGAAGCCGCCCGAGAAGACGTCGACGTAGTTCGACAGGGTCAACGAGCCGGGCAGGCTCAGCGGGCCGCGCTGGCTGTACCCGGAGCGTGTCTGGAGGGTGGCCGAGATCAGCACGTAGATCGGCAGGCCGACGATGAAGAGCCAGACCACCGAGCCCAGTCCGGCCAGGTGGTTCGGGCGGGGCCTCACATGCCCTCCATCGTGCTGCGCATCTTGTCGTAGCCGGAGGCGCGCACGACCACCAGCGAGACGAGCGTGGCGACGACCACCAGGACGAGCGCGATCGCGGAGGCGGCGCCGAACTCGAAGTTGCGGAACCCCTTCTCGTACATGTAGTAGGCGCTGATCATCGTGTCGGTGCCCGGGCCGCCCTGGGTCATGATCAGCACGGTGTCGAACGTGGTCAGACCGCCGACGACCATGAGGATCATCGAGGTGATCATGGCGTTGCGCAGCTGGGGCAACGTGATGTGGAGGAACTGGCGGACGGTCTTGGCGCCGTCGATCTCCGCCGCCTGGTAGAGGACGCGGGGGATGGCCCGCGCGGCGCCCTGGTAGATCAGGGTGTGGAACGGCGTGAACTGCCAGGTGCTCACGAAGACCAGGACGCCGACGGCCGTGGCCTGCGAGCCGAAGAGGTTGCCGCTACCGAACAGCCATCGCACCTCCGCCGGGATGCCGAAGTTCGGGTCGAGGAGTGCCCGCCACAGGACGGACACCGCGGTGGCCGACAGCAGGAGCGGGATGAAGTAGATCACCGAGAGTACGGCCCGGTTGCGCTGGTGACCGGCGGCCCAGACGCCGAGCAGGATGCTCAGCGGCGTCTGGATCACCACGCCGAGCATGGTGAGCAGCAGGCTGAGCCAGAGGCTCTTGATCATTATTGGGTCGTCGAGCAGCGCGGACCAGTTGGCGAGTCCGACGAACTCGGGCGAGCTGAGGCCGTCCCACCTGGTGAAGGACAGGACGGCGACGAGCACGAGCGGAACGATCGCGAAGAGACCGAAGAACAAGGTGGCGGGTATGGCCCAGGCGAAGCCTGGGCGGCCCATTTCGAGCCTGCCCAGGCGTTTGGCGTGCCGCCTGCCGCTCACCGCTGAAGCGATGGTCGTCATGTCGGTGACGGACCTCAGACCGCGGGAAGCGCTTGCATGGCCTGGATGAAGCCGTCGGCGTCGATCTGGCCGTTGAAGAACTGCTGCACGGCCCGGTGGATCGGCTCGATGCCGCTCGGCGGGTAGGCCTGGTCCCAGGAGAGCTGGAACGACGGGGCCTGCTTGACCAGGTTGAACTGGTACTTCAGGTAGTCGGGGCTGGCCGCCTGGTCCAGGAACTTCTCGGTGTTCGTGGTCACCGGCAGGTTGCCGATGTCGAGCTGCGCCTTGACGAACTCGTCCGAGTACATGAGCTTCAGGAACTCGGCGATGGCGTTCGGCGTCTTGGTCTTCTTCAGCACCGAGTAGAAGTTGTTGGTGTTGCCGACGATGTCGTTCGGGTCGCCCTTGCCCCCCGTGATGGTCGGGAAGTTGGTGTAGCCGAGCCCGGTCTTGGCGAAGTCCTCGTTGAAGTCGTTGATCGTCGAGTACTCCCAGGAGCCCATCAGCTCGAAGCCGGCCTTGCCGGTCGCCAGCAGGGTGGGTGAGCCCTGGTCGGTGAACTTCACCGAGTCGAAGTTGTCGCCGAAGGCGCCGGTGTCGATGAGCTGCTTGAGCATGGTCAGCGCCTTCTTGCTGTCCTCGCTCGCCCATGCCTCCTTGTCGCCGTCGAGGGCCTTCTGGAACAGCTCGGGCCCGGCGACGCGGTCGTAGACGTACTCGAACCACATCAGGGTGGGCCACTGGTCGCCGCCGCCGAGCGCGATGGGAGTGACGCCCTTGGCCTTGAGCTTCTGCACGGCCGCGAGCAGTTCGTCCCAGGTCTGCGGCGGGGTGACGCCCGCGTCGGCGAGCACCTTCTTGTTGTTGAACATCAGCACCGGCTGGGTCCCGCGCATCGGGACGCCGTAGGCCTTGCCGTTCACGCTGGCGGTGTTGAACACCGACGGCAGGAAGTTGTCCTTCAGGCCGGGGTTCTTGGCGATGAGGTCGTCGAGCGGCAGCAGCAGGTTCGCGCGGACGAACGGGGCGATGCTGCCCCCGCCCCAGTTGAAGAACACATCCGGCGCCTGGTCGGTGTTGATGATCGTCTGCAGCTTCTGCTGGTAGTCCGCACCCGGGATGGTGTCGAGCACCGCCTTGACCTTCGAGGTCTTGTTGAACGTCTCGACGATCTTCTTCTCGACCTTGTTCGTGGCGTCCCCGTAGACCAGGACGTGGAACTGGCCGGATTCCTCACCGGAGGCGGACGCTCCCGTGTTGCCCGGTTCGCTGCTGTTTCCGCACGCCGACAGGGACAGCCCTAGAGCCAGCACCGCGCCACCACCGGCGGTGCGCATGAACGCGCGTCTCTTCATCTGGAGCCTCTCGAAAGTTTCGAGTTCGTGTCCGAAAGTTATCGTCTACGTGGACAGTAAGGGGCTCGGAGATCGAGATCAACGGTGCAGGGGCACAGCTACCAAACCGTTATCCACAGTGGGTGGTCAGGCTTTTGAGCATGCCGACGGCAGATCCGTCATCACGAGGACCTGGCATGGGGAGGACGCATGGTCGCACGACGTGTCCGAAAGTTTCGGAAACATCTGTGCCTAGGCCGACAGGACGTCGTCGGTCCTGGTCTTCTCGACCGCCATCGTCATCGCCGAGGCGGCAGGCAGGTGTGGGAGATCGGGCAAGACGTACAGAGCCGGGCCATGGTCCAGCCGGTCTTGTCTAAAGAGCGCCGCCGGGAGACAGGCCGTAGGCGATGCCGTCGAGGATGTCGTGCTCGCTGACGACCACTTCGGCGAAGGCGTACCGGCGGAGAAGGCGGGCGAGGATGAGCGCTCCCGCGCCGATCACGTCCACCCGTCCCGGGTGCATGACAGGGATCGCGGCGCGCTCGTCGTGGGTCATGGCGAGGAGCCGCTGGGAGACCTCGTGCACCCGCGCGGACGGGATCCTGGAACCGTGGATCCGCTCAGGGTCGTACGCGTGCAGGTCGAGGGCGATGCCCGCGACCGTGGTCACCGACCCGGCCAGGCCGATGACGGTGCGCGCCCGCTCCACGGGCACCTTGGCGGACACCCGGTCAAGGGCGGCCTCGATGTCGGCGACGGCCGCCTCCACCGCCTGCGGGGAAGCCCCGGACGACAGGTGGCGCTCGGTCAGGCGCACGCAGCCGATGTCGACGGAGATCGCGCTCTCCACGTCGGCGGAGCCGAGCACGAACTCGGTGGACCCGCCGCCGATGTCGACGACCACGACCGGGGTCGCCACGCCGGTGACCCCGGTCGTGGCGCCCAGGAACGAAAGGTGCGCCTCCTCTGACCCGGTGATCACCTCGGGTTCGACGCCGAAGATCTCCCTGACGCCGCTGACGAAGTCGGCGCGGTTCGTGGCGTCCCGGGTGGCACTGGTGGCCACCACGCGCACCCGTGATGCGCCATGCTCCTTGATCAGCTTGGCGTAGCCGCGCATCGCGGTGAACGTGCGTTCCAGCGCCTCGGGCGCGAGCAGCCCGGTCCTGTCGACATCCTGGCCGAGGCGGACGATCTCCATCCGGCGCTCGACCTCGGACAGCTCGTTTCCGGAAATGTCAGCGATGAGGAGGCGGACGGAGTTCGTGCCACAGTCGATCGCCGCCACGCGGGTCATGAACCCCTCCCCAAGAGCTTCACCGAAACCGGCGCCGGTGTGATCGACCTTCGCGTCATGCGTCCTCCCCTGGAACCACACAGGGGCCATCGCACCACCATTCGGGCAGCGCGTCGAGAGCTTCACGGCCCAGGGGGTTGCTTCCCGGTACGGCCAGCTCGTGCCCCACCAGCGCGTGCAGGCACTTCACCCGGTTGGGCATGCCGCCGGCGCTCTGCATGTCGCGGGGCAGCGGCTCCAGCCCGTCCTCGGAAGCGACCTTGTCCCGCCGCTCGACGTAGCCGGCATGGGCCCTCGCGTAGGCCTCGGCGAGGTCGGGCTCCTCCGCGAGCCTGGCCTGCATCCGCTTCATCAGCCCGGAGGACTCCAGCGTGCCGATGGCAGAGGCCGCCTTCGGGCACGTCAGGTAGTACAGGGTTGGGAACGGGGAGCCGTCGGAGAGCCTCGGAGCCGTCTCCACGACGTCGGGCAGCCCGCACGGGCACCGGTGCGCCACGGCCCGCAGCCCCCTCGGCGGTCGGCCGAGCTGCCGCTCCACGGCCTCCACATCGGCCGGATCCACCAAGGCCGCCTCGCCCGGACCCATCGCGGTCATGTCAGCCCGCTCCACTGTCGTCCACTCCCCCTGAAATACCGTCAACCAGACCACAGGACGTCACGGAGCCGGGGTCCGGCCCGCTTCGACTCGCTGACCGGTGCCTCGGTCGGCCGCCTCGATCGACTCCCAGAGCGTCTGGTACCAGGGTGCTCTGGCCTGAGGCGGTGACCCCGCCTTGGGCTGCTGCTTCGCCTTCTTGGAAAGGTCGAGCAAGACGTAGCACTTCTCGCCGACGCCGCAGTAGTGCAGCCGGGCCCTGGCCTGCTGCCTGATGTACGCGGGATCGTCGAGCCGCTTACTGCGCTCTCCGAGCTCCTGAAGGTCCTTGAGCGCCTGAGCCTGCTGCTTCTCCAGTTGGGCGATCTGGCGCCGCTGTGCGACGTACTCCCGCACAGGATAGGCAAGGCTCATGGCGATCGCGCACACGACCACCGCGAGGATCGCGGCACGTCCCGTCAGCTGCGGTCGTTTCTTCATGATCCTCCCAGGTCCGTACGGCTTGCGCGGATAAGGCGCAAGCCGTACGGAGAAAACTAGCCCCGGAAACGCGGAAAAGCTCCGCGACCCGCGTAGCGGGCGACATCGTCGAGCAGCTCCTCGATGCGGAGCAGCTGGTTGTACTTGGCGACGCGGTCGGACCGCGCGGGAGCGCCGGTCTTGATCTGGCCGCAGTTGGTGGCCACGGCGAGGTCGGCGATCGTGGTGTCCTCGGTCTCGCCGGAGCGGTGGCTCATCATGCAGCGGTAGCCGCTGCGGTGGGCCAGGTCGACGGCGTCCAGGGTCTCCGACAGCGTGCCGATCTGGTTGACCTTGACCAGCAGCGCGTTCGCGGCGCCCTCGCGGATGCCGCGCGCAAGACGCTCGGGGTTGGTGACGAACAGGTCGTCGCCCACGATCTGGACCTTGTCGCCGAGCGAGGTGGTCAGGGCCTTCCAGCCCTCCCAGTCCTCCTCGTCGAGCGGGTCCTCGATCGAGACCAGGGGGTAGGAGCGGACGAGGTCCTCGTAGAAGGCGATCAGCTCGTCCGCGCTGTGGCCCTTGCCGTCGAGGGTGTAGACGCCGCCGGAGTGGAACTCGCTCGCGGCGACGTCGAGCGCCAGCGCGATGTCCTCGCCCGGGACGTACCCGGCCTTCTCGATGGCGACGAGGATCAGGTCGAGCGCGTCGCGGTTGCTCGGCAGGTTGGGCGCGAACCCGCCCTCGTCACCGAGGCCGGTGGCGTAGCCCTTCTGCTTGAGCACGCCCTTCAGCGCGTGGTAGGTCTCGGTGCCCATGCGAAGGGCGTCGGAGAACGTCTCGGCGCCGATCGGAGCGATCATGAACTCCTGGATGTCGACGTTGCTGTCGGCATGCGCGCCGCCGTTGAGGATGTTCATCATCGGCACGGGCAGCACGTGGGCGTTGGGCCCGCCGACGTAGCGGAACAGCGGCAGGTCGGCGCTGTCGGCCGCCGCCTTGGCCAGGGCCAGGGACACGCCGAGGATGGCGTTGGCGCCGAGCCTGCCCTTGTTGGGCGTGCCGTCGAGGTCGAGCATGGTCTGGTCGACCAGTCGCTGCTCCTCGGCGTCGAAGCCGATGATCTCGTCGGCGATCTCGTCCGTGACGTTGAGGACGGCCTTCTGGACGCCCTTGCCGCCGTAGCGCTCGTCACCGTCACGCAGCTCCACGGCCTCGAACTGGCCGGTGGACGCACCACTCGGAACCGCCGCGCGGCCGGTGCTGTAGTCGTCGAGCAGGATTTCTACCTCGACCGTGGGATTCCCACGGGAGTCGAGGATCTCGCGGGCGGTAACGGCCTCGATGGCAGCCACGAAGCGCTCCTAGATCTGTCAGCCCGGGGACGGGCCCCCGGAACCCACCACCACGCCGTCGTGCGCGATGCGGTTGCGGACGGTTTGCCTCATGAGCCTATCGGGCCCTACCCGCCGGTACGGCTGTGCCTCCCGTGAACACGCCACCGGCGACCGCCGACCGTACCAAGGAAGCACGCACGCCCTACGGCTCGCGCTCCGACCGCTCCCAGGTGCGGACGCGGTCGCGGTAGGCGCGGGCGGCGGCACGGAGCTCGGCCTCGGGGTCGAGACCGGCGGCGCGCGCCCGCCGTACGAGATCGAACAGCTCGCGGCCGATGCCCTGGCCCACCGCACGCGCGAGGGCGTCGGGGACCCCCGCGCGCTCGGCGCGGCTCTGGAGCCCCTGGGCCAGGGAGAGCGCGGGCTGGCCCATCGGGACGCCGTCGAGCAGCGACTCCCAGCCCTTCGCGGCGCGCTCGGCGGCCTTGATGGTGTCCCAGTTGTCGCTGACGTCCTCCGCACCGCTGACCACCGTGTCCGAGAACACGTGGGGATGGCGCCGGACCAGCTTGTCGACGATGCCTCCGGCGACGTCGTCCACGTCGAAGCCGCCGTCGCCGGGCGAGCGCTCCTGGGCCACGCGGGAGTGGAACATCACCTGCAGGAGCAGGTCACCCAGCTCCTCGCGCAGGGCGGCGTGGTCGCCTTGCTCGATGGTCTCAAGGACCTCGTACGACTCCTCCAGCAGGTAGGGCACAAGGGACTCGTGGGTCTGCTTGGCGTCCCACGGGCAGTCGCGGCGCAGCCGGTCCATGACGGCCACGAGGTCGAGCAGGCGGGCGCCCGGCAGGTCGTACGAGCCGGGGACCAGCTCGATGACCGGGGGGTCCTCCATGTCGAGCGCGGCGCGGCCGACGGCGCGCATGAACGGCTCGTCGCCGTCCTGCGCGGCGAGCCAGACCAGCGTCGCGTCGAGGCTCTCGCGCGACAGGGCGACCGGGTCGGGCGTCACCACCTCGACCGGGATCCCCTCGTCGGCGAGGTAGGGCAGGAGAGGATGGTCGCCGGAGCCGGTGAGCACCCGGCCGGAGCCGAGGACCGCCCACGCCCGACCGCTCAGCAGGCCTGGGGCCACCCTCGGCGAGGTCGTGACGACGACGAGGGTCATCTCACTGGCCGGCGGCGGGATCCGGCTGGGAGGTCGCCTCGGTGCCCGCGGCGGGCTTGCCGAACCGGGCCTCCTCGATGAGACCCTGCTGCGGGTCCCAGGTGCCGTAGCGGTGCGAGACCTCGACCGGGATGGTGTCCATCTGCCCGAACAGCTGCTGCTGCGCGGTCTGGACGGACGCCTGGTCGGTCAGGTTCGCGCCGAACTTCTGCAGCGACTTCTGGTAGATCAGCGCGGTGCGGACCCAGTCGGTGGTCTCGGAGGGGGGGACGCCCTTGGTGAGCGCCGCGGGGCCGATCTTCTCGATGCCGCCCTGCTCGGCGAGGAAGTCGGCGACCTCGCGCGCGGTCACCGTGACCCCGTTGCGCTGCGCGAACTGCTCGAACTGGCGAATGGAGATCATCTGCAGCAGCACGGCCCGCGGAATGGACGGGATCTGGAGCTGAGCCTCGGTGATCTTGGCCTGCTTCAGCGCCGCCTGGTACTCGGTGATCTCGGCGTCCAGCTCGCCGCTGGTGATGCGGCTGCTCCCGACGGTCGCCGCCGTGCCGACCCGCACGGGCGAGGAACAGGCGGTCAGCGCGACAACGGCGAGCACGGCGGCAGCGACGGCCGGCAGCACGCGCACACGATTCGACTTCACTAGCGGTCCCTTCGACAGACGCGGGCTACTCTACTCAAGCCGCGCGTCAGAGCGGTCATCGAGTGCCTGCCGCCCTGGCGGGGTTCGAGGGAAGTTCGAGGAACATGGCCTCGACCAGGTCGGTGCACCATTTGAGCAGATCGAGGTCGCGCAGCGGCTGACCCCCTATCGGCTTGGTCTTCGGAACCGGCACGAGCAGCGTCTCGGCGGCGACCTTGTAGATCGCCTTGGGGTACAGCCGGTCCAGGCGCACCTGCTGCGACTCCCGCAAAGACACCCGGGCGAACCTGATGTGCTGACCCTGGAAGGCGACGTCGCTCAGCCCGGCCTTGCGCGCGTGGACCCGGAAGCGGGCGACCTCCAGCAGGTTGTCCACCTCCTGCGGCGGACGCCCGTACCGGTCGACGAGCTCCTCGCGGACGGCCACGATGTCGGCGCCCGAACCCACGGCGGCGAGCCGCTTGTACGCCTCCAGGCGCAGCCGCTCGGATGTCACGTAGCCGTGGGGGATGTGCGCGTTGACCGGCAGTTCGACCTTGACGTCCGCGCGCTCCTCGACGACCTCCTCGCCGGCGAGCTTGGCCTTCTGCTCCTGCACGGCCTCGGCCATCATCCGGACGTACAGGTCGAAGCCGACGCCCGCGATGTGGCCGGACTGCTCGGCGCCGAGGATGTTGCCCGCGCCGCGGATCTCCAGGTCCTTCATGGCGACGTACATGCCGGCGCCCATCTCGGTGTGCTGGGCGATCGTCGCCAGGCGCTCGTGGGCGGTCTCGGTGAGCGGCGCCTCCGGCGGGTACAGGAAGTAGGCGTAGCCGCGCTCGCGCCCGCGCCCGACCCGGCCGCGGAGCTGGTGGAGCTGCGAGAGGCCGTAGTTGTCCGCGCGGTCGACGATCAGCGTGTTGGCGTTGGGGATGTCCAGGCCGGACTCGACGATCGTGGTGCTGACGAGCACGTCGAAGTCGCGCTCCCAGAATCCGACCATGATCTTTTCGAGCTGCTGCTCGTTCATCTGCCCGTGCGCGACCGCCACGCGCGCCTCGGGCACCAGCTCGCGGATGCGGGCGGCCACCTTGTTGATCGAGGACACCCGGTTGTGGACGAAGAACACCTGGCCGTCGCGCATCAGCTCGCGCCGCACGGCCGCCGCGATCTGCTTCTCGTCGTACGGGCCGACGAAGGTGAGGATCGGGTGCCGCTCCTCCGGCGGGGTCAGGATGGTCGACATCTCGCGGATGCCGGTGAGGCCCATCTCCAGCGTGCGCGGGATCGGCGTCGCCGACATGGCGAGCACGTCCACCTGCGTACGCATGTGCTTCATGGCCTCCTTGTGCTCGACGCCGAAGCGCTGCTCCTCGTCGACGATGATGAGGCCGAGCTGCTTGAACCGGATGTCCGGGTTGAGCAGCCGGTGCGTGCCGATCACGATGTCGACGCCACCGTCCCTGAGCCCTTCGAGGGTGGCCTTGACCTCCGCGTCGCTCTGGAATCGCGACACCGGTTTGACCACGACGGGGAAGCTCGCGAACCGCTCGCCCAAGGTCGAAAGGTGCTGCTGGACGAGGAGTGTGGTCGGGACGAGCAGGGCGACCTGCTTGCCGTCCTGGACGGCCTTGAAGGCGGCCCGCACGGCGATCTCGGTCTTGCCGTAGCCGACGTCGCCGCAGATCAGGCGGTCCATCGGGATCGGACGCTCCATGTCGCGCTTGACCTCGTCGATCGCCTCAAGCTGGTCGCCGGTCTCGGCGTAGGGGAAGGCGTCCTCCATCTCGCGCTGCCACGGGGTGTCGGAGGCGAAGGCGTGGCCGGGCGAGGCCATGCGGGCGCTGTACAGGCGGATCAGCTCGCCCGCGATCTCCTTGACGGCCTTCTTCGCCCGCGACTTGGCCTTGGCCCAGTCGGCGCCGCCCATGCGGTTCAGCGTGGGAGACTCGCCGCCGACGTACCGGGTGACCTCGTCGAGCTGGTCGGTCGGCACGTACAGCCGGTCGCCCTTGGCGTACTCGATCACCAGGTACTCGCGCGTCGCGCCCTGGACGGCCCGCTGGACCATCTCGATGTAGCGCCCGACGCCGTGCTGGCCGTGGACGACGAAGTCGCCCACCTTGAGCTGGAGCGGGTCGACCATGTTCCTGCGGCGGGACGGCAGGCGCCGCATGTCCTTGGTGGATGCCTTCTGCCCCACCAGGTCGAGATGGGTGAGGACGGCCACGGTGTCGCTGACGAAGCCGTGCTCGACGCGGCCGGTGGTGACGTTGACCACGTCCCTGCCGGGGGCGACGTCGAGGGTGGGCACCAGCCTGGCGGCGACGTCCACGCCCTTGAGCAGCTCGACCATGCGCTCGGCGGGGCCGTGCCCCTCGCTGAGCAGCACGACCGCGCGCCCGTCGCCGAGCCATCCCTTGATGTCCCCGAGGGCGCGCTGGGTGTCGCCCCGGTACGACTCGGCCTCCCGGGCCGACAGCTCGATGATCTCGCTCTCGCCGTACACGTCGTCGTCGGAGATGTCCGGCCTGCCGGAGGCGGCCATGCGGCCGGTCTGCTCGGTCTGGTCGGTGGTCGCGAACGGCGCGATGGTCCACCACGGCTGGCCCAGCTCGCGGGCCTGGTGGCGCACCTCGGGCAGGCTGCGGAACGCCGCCGCGCCGAGGTCGATCGGCGCCTCGCCCCCGGCCGCCGCGTTGATCCACGACGCTTCGAGGAACTCCTGGCTGGTGTGCACGAGCTCGACGGCGCGGCCGCGGATCCGCTCGGGGTCGCAGACGATCACCGCGGCGCGGGCGGGAAGGTGGTCGAGCAGGAGATCCATGCCGTCGACCAGCACGGGAGCGAACGCCTCCATGCCCTCGACCGGGATGCCGTCGGCGAGCTGGTCGAGGATCTCCTTCAGCGCGGGGTGCAGCTCGCCGAGATCGCTCGCCCGCTCCCTGACCTCCTCGGTGAGGAGCAGCTCGCGGCACGGCGCGGCGAACAGGCCGCCCTCGGCCACTTCGAGCGAACGCTGGTCGGCGACCTTGAACCAGCGGATCTCCTCGATCGTGTCGCCCCAGAACTCCAGGCGCAGGGGGTGCTCCTCGGTGGGCGGGAACACGTCGAGCAGGCCGCCTCGCACGGCCACCTCGCCGCGCTTCTCCACCATGTCGACCCGGTGGTAGCCGTTGCCGACCAGGCGCTCGACCACCTCTTCGAGGTCGGCGTCGTCGCCCGAGCGCAGCCGTACGGGCTCCAGGTCGCCGAGCCCGGTGACCAGGGGCTGTAGCACCGCGCGGATCGGCGCCACGACGACGCTCAGCGGCCCGGCGGCGGCGTCGCCCTGGACGGGGTGGGCCAGCCTGCGCAGCACGGCCAGTCGCTGGCCCACCGTGTCGCTGCGCGGCGACAGGCGCTCGTGCGGCAGCGTCTCCCAGGCCGGGAAGACCGCGACGGCGTGCTCTCCGACGAGGCCGGTGAGCGCCGCGGCGAGGTCCTCCGCCTCCCGCGCGGTGGCCGTGACGGCGAGCACGGGCCGCCGGCGCGCCAGCGCCGCGACCGCGAAGGGCCGGAGCGCGGGCGGCGCGATCAGGTTGACGTCCTCGCCCGTGCGTTCCAGGGCCCCGGCCAGCTGTGGTTCGGCGACGACAAGATCGAGCAGTCCGGAAAGACTCATTTTAGAAATGCCCCCACATGGTCGCGCCCGCCTTCTCGCTCGCCTCGCGGACCGCCTGCTCGGCTTCGAACACTCCACGTGGCGACCCACCAGCGCGCGCCGGTACGGCCGCGATCACTCCGTACGGCCGCACACGTTCCCGCAAGCGATGTGTACGGCGACACGCGCGATCCCGGGTTCGTCGGATCACCGGGATTACCACAAGGCTACTTCCCTCTAGGCCCCGCCATGCCGAGAACCACCTCTCCGCCCGATCGAAGTGGACTTGTCATGAAAGCTACCGGTGCGACCGCACTTCCTTGCGCGGTCACGAAGCGGCTCCGGCCCGGTCATGGCGGGGCTCCGGCGGTGAAGAACGGCCCTTTCGTAAAGTAAATCCACTACGGAAGGAGTTTTCATGACTACCCTGAGTCACATGTCAGAGGTTCGATGGTGGCCGGCGACCCAAGGCGACGTCTTCAGTCTCCGCATGCGCGAGCTGTGGACCGAGCAGCTCGGCCGGCGGCTCGACATCCTCATCGCCGGATGCGGGCGAGGCGACACCATCGACGTCGACCGCGTCGAGACCCGCGTCACGGGCATCGACGAGGACCTCCCCGTGCTGCGCGCCTCGATCGGGCGCCGCGCCGACCTGGACGCGCGGTTCGTCGGCGACCTGCGGGCCGCGCCGCTGCTTCCCCGCACGTTCGACGTCGTACACGTCGCCTTCCTGCTGGAGCGCGTGCGCCACGCCGAGCTGGTGCTCGACCGCATGGTCAACGCCCTGCGCCCCGGCGGCCTCCTGCTGATCCGGATGCGCGACCGGTCCTCGGCGTACGGCTTCTGCGACCGCTTCGTCCCCGCATGGCTGCGACGGCTGCTGTGGTCCCGCTTCGCCCCGAAGGGCGCGGTCGGGCCGCTCCCGGCGATCTACGAGCAGGTGGCCTCGCGCGAGGGCATCCACTCCTACTGCCTGATGCGCGGGCTGATGATCGCCGAGGACTACTCGGGGTCGTCGGGTCCCGCGCTGCGCGGCCCGCGCGCCAGGCTCGTACGCGGCGTCTGCCAGGTGATCGGCAAGCTCTCCGGTGACCGCCTCCCCGCCACCAGAGACGAGGTCACCCTCGTGATCCGCAAACCCCAGAACCACTTCGCCCGCCTGATCTAGCGAAGCGACCGCACACGTCCGCCACCGGCCCGCCACCGGCCCGGCCCGCGGCGGGTGACCCGGCGGTCGTTCAGCGGCGGGTGAAGATGGGCTCCCAGCTTCCGGGGCGCTGGGTGTTCTCGCGGTTGCCCGAGAGCTGGACCTTCGTCTTCCCGTCGATGCCGACCAGCACCAGCCCGTTGTGGAACTCGTTCTCGCACGCTCCCGCGCAGCCGAGGGCGATCAGATGCTCGTCGTCGGCCCAGGCGAGAAGCTGGAGCATCTTCTGCCTGCCGACGACCTTGCCGGTGGCGACGTCCCTGACCGTCGTCTCCGGGCCCGGCGGAGTGCCTCCGTCGGCGTACAGCCTCCCGTTGGGAGAGACGCCCGCCCGCTGGTAGGTGACCACGTCCTTCGGCGCGTCGTCGCGACGCCGTCCGTCCAGGTCGTAGTACAGCCTGTGGTCGTACCCCTTCTGCCCGTCGGGTTCGAAGACCAGCGTGCCGTCGTCGGACCACCGGAAGACGGAGGCCGGCTTCGGGAAAGAGCCGGCGTCCCGCTCCGCGGCCACAGGGTGGAACGACGCGCGGCCCGACGCCACGTCGACCACCTGGAAACCGGTGCGCCCGGGGTCTGGGGTCCGATAGCTGTTCCCGTCGGCGGAGAGGTGGGTGCGGATCGTGGGATCCCTGTCATACGCCGTGGCCAGCAGCTTGGTGCCATCGGGCGACCAGGAGACGTCGGTCACGGGGTGATCGAGATCGACCCACGTGACGACCTGCGAAGTCGCCATATCGAGAAGGCCGATCCGGCGGGCGGGCAGGTCGCGCTCCAGCACCGCCGCGAGCTTCATGCCCGGCGCCACGTCGAGCTTGGCCCAGTCGGTCCGCCCGTAGGTCCCGGTCCCGGGGTTGTAGAGGTACCAGGTGTCCTGAAGGCGGTCGCTCCTGTCGCCGATCTTCTCCCGCGACCACACGGAATACGCCGACACGGCGACCCTCCCCGCCGCGATCAGCTTCTTCGGCATGGGGTTCTCGGTGTCGGTCAGCACCGAGTCCGGTGCCCGCACGTCCTCGGGGGTCGGCGCGGACCGCCCCGAACGATTTCCCGTACCGGGAGAAGTCGCCGAAGTTGAGCATAGGGCCCGAGAAGTACGACACGACCAGGGCGATCGCGCTGAGCAT
>NZ_JBEZFH010000044.1:0-40490 GCF_040649355.1 Sphaerisporangium sp. NPDC049002
GCTCGACGAAGTAGCGGCGCGGGGTGATGTCGTGCTTGCGCAGATAATCACCCAGCGGCTTGTTCACCTTGCGCGCCGCGGCCAAGCCCCGCACGCTCGACACCCGAAAGACCTCCATGGCAGCCAATCCCCACACACTCGACACCCGAATGACCTCTGCGGCAACCAAACCCCGCACACTCGACACCCAAAAAGCCTCTGTGGCGGCCAAGCCCCGCACGCTCGACACCCAAAAGACCTCTGTGGCGGCCAAGCCCCGCACGCTCGACGCCCGGAGGCTACGGCGGGCCACGGCCCGGCAGGCGCGGGTCGGACGGGCCGCCGGGATGGTCAGCCCGACGCTGTGGAAGCAGCACCGCCTGTACCGGGCGGTACGGCTCCAGCACCCGCAGGCCGCGCGGCGGCTCCACCACGCGGGTCTCGGATGGAGGTCATCGGGCCACTGCGCCAACCGGCACCGGCATTCCTGCACGTCGCTGGCCTCCGTACGACTCGGCACGCTGTGGGGCCTGGTCAACCTCAAGCGCCGCAGCGGATGCGGCGTCGTCGTCACAGGGGGCACCGAGGTCGGGCACGCCACTGGCCCGCACAGCCACGGGAAGGGCTACAAGATCGACATCGAGCACAACAAGTGCGTCGACCGCTTCATCAGGAACAAGCGCATGGGCCGTGTCCGCGGCGACGGCGCCCGCCTTTACTACGAACGCCGCCCCCAGGGCTACACGGTCTACGCCAACGAACCCAGCCACTGGGACATCATGTTCCTGTGACCAGGCCCGCTCCGGTCACCCACACTCATTCCTGACGGCGCACGCGTCCCGGTCCCCTGACCGCGCAAGCGTCCCGGTCCCCTGACCGCGCAAGCGTCCCGGTCACCTGACCGCGCACGCGTCCCCGGCCGGAGGCGCGTACGGCCCTGTGGCGGCGCGCATGCCCGGTGGGAGTCCCGCCGAGACTCCCACAGTTCCACACCCCTCAGCCGGGCGCCGTAGCCTCTGGTACCACGCCCGGCCTGACTCCCGCTTCCCATCACTCCTCAGCGGGCGCCGTACCGATCCGGTACCGCACCCGACCTTGGGTGCTATGCCGTGAACTCCGCCGCGAGCAGTTCGGCGATCTCCGCGGTGTTGAGCGCCGCGCCCTTACGAAGGTTGTCTCCGCAGACGAACATGTCGAGGGTGTTCGGGAAGTCGAGCGCCTGGCGGATGCGGCCGACATAGGTGGGATCGGTACCTACCACGTCGGCCGGCGTCGGGAACACGCCGTTCGCCGGGTCGTCCAGGACCACCACCGTGGGAGCCGCCTCCAGCACCGCCCGCGCGGCCTCCACCGTCACCGGCTTGGCGAAGGTGGCGTGCACCGCCAGCGAGTGGGTGGTGATGACCGGAACCCGCACGCAGGTCGCCGACACCTTCAGCTCGGGGATGCCGAGGATCTTGCGCGACTCGTTGCGCACCTTCAGCTCCTCGGAGAACCAGCCGTCCTCCTTGAGCGAGCCGGCCGCCGGCACCACGTTGAAGGCCAGCGGCGCGGGGAACGGCGAGTCGACGAGGTCGGGAACGGCCTTGCGCACGTCACCGGCCACGGTGCCGATGCTGCGGTTGCCCGCCACGGCCGCGATCTCGTCGTAGAGTCGCTCGGGCCCGGACACGCCCATCCCCGAGACCGCCTGGTAGGAGGCCACGACCAGCTCCGTCAGGCCGTACTCGCGGTGCAGGGCGCCGAGGGCGGCCATCATCGACAGCGTCGTGCAGTTGGGGTTGGCGATGATGCCCTTGGGCCGCCGGCGCACCTGCTCTGGGTTGCACTCGGGCACGACGAGGGGCACCTCGGGGTCCATGCGGAAGGCGCCGGAGTTGTCGACCGCGACCGCCCCACGGGACGCGGCGATCGGCGCCCACTCGGCCGACACCTCGTCGGGCACGTCGAACATGGCCACGTCGACCCCGTCGAAGGCCTCGGGCGAGAGCGCGACGACCTCGACCTCCTGCCCGCGGACCAGGAGCCGCTTGCCCGCGGAGCGCGCCGAGGCGATGAGGCGGATCTCTCCCCACACGTCGGGGCGGTTGGACAGGATGTCCAGCATCACGGTTCCGACGGCACCGGTCGCACCGACGACGGCCAGGGTGGGCTTGGCGTTCACTCCGTGGTCACTCTCCTCGCTGGCGCGCTGTGGCTGGTCGCTCATCGTCCGGTGCCCCCGTAGACCACGGCCTCGACCTGGTCGACGTCGAGATCGAACGCCCGGTGTGCCGCGGTGACGGCCGCGTCGACCTCGTCCTGCCCGACGATGACCGAGATGCGGATCTCGGAGGTCGAGATCATCTCGATGTTGACGCCCGCGTCGGCCAGGGCGCCGAAGAACTTGGCGGTGACGCCGGGGTGCGAGCGCATGCCCGCCCCCACCAGCGAAACCTTGCCGATCTGGTCGTCGAAGAGGATCTTCTCGAAGCCGATCTGCTCCTGGATGCGCTTCAGGGCCGTGACGGCTACCGTGCCGTCGGCTGCGGGCAGCGTGAAGGAGATGTCCGTGCGCCCGGTGGCGGCGGCCGAGATGTTCTGCACGATCATGTCGATGTTGATCTCGACGTCGGCGAGTGTCCTGAAGATGGCCGCGGCCTCTCCGACCTTGTCGGGCACCCCGACCACAGTGATCTTTGCCTCGCTCCGGTCGTGTGCGACACCGGAGATGATCGGCTGCTCCATCTCGTTTCCTTCAGTGTTGGGATCGGACACGACCCATGTGCCTTCCTTGCTGCTGAACGAGCTTCTTACGTGGATCGGCAGATCGAACCGCCGGGCGTACTCCACGCAGCGCAGGTGCAGGATCTTGGCGCCGCACGCGGCCATCTCCATTGCCTCCTCGTAGGAGATCTTCGGGATCTGGCGAGCGGCGGAGACGATGCGCGGATCGGCGGTGAAGATGCCGTCGACATCGGTGTAGATCTCGCAGACGTCGGCCTCCAGGGCCGCCGCGAGCGCGACCGCCGTGGTGTCGGAGCCACCCCGGCCGAGCGTCGTGATGTCCTTCTTGTCCTGTGAGACGCCCTGGAAGCCGGCCACGATCGCGATCTGGCCGACCCTGACCGCCTCCTGGATGCGGCCCGGGGTCACGTCGATGATGCGCGCCTTGCCGTGGGTCGAGTCGGTGATCACACCGGCCTGCGAGCCGGTGAACGACCGGGCCTCGTGACCCAGGTTGGCGATCGCCATCGCGAGCAACGCCATCGAGATGCGCTCGCCGGCGGTCAGCAGCATGTCGAGCTCGCGCCCGGGGGGCAGCGGCGTCACCTGCTGGGCCAGATCGAGCAGCTCGTCGGTGGTGTCGCCCATCGCCGAAACGATCACCACGACGTCGTTGCCGGCTTTTTTCGTCGCGACGATTCGCTGCGCGACACGCTTGATGCCGGATGCGTCGGCGACGGAGGAACCACCGTACTTTTGGACAACGAGCGCCACGGGATGTCTCCCAAAGGTTCAGTCTGCGGAGCTCACAGTCTACTGGGGCCCCCAGAAGGCCCAACTGATTTGGCCAGCATGTGGACAGCCACCGCCACGAACCCTGAAAAACCGGGCCGGCCTGTGGACAACCAGTGGCCGTGATCTGCGAACGGCCGACCCGCGAACCTCTGGACGATCAGGCGGTCGTGGTCTCCTCCACCACGTCGAGCCGGGTGTGCGCGACGAGCGCCTGCAGCGCCCTCATCGCGGCGCCCGCGTGGTTGCCCCAGGTGTTGAAGTAGGAGTACTGCCACCACCACAGCGCCTCCAGCGGGCGCCCGGCGCGGTAGTGACCGAGCCCGTGGATGAGGTCGGCCGCCACGGCCGCCAGGTCGTCGGAGAGCCGGTACGGCGTGACGACCGTGTCCTTGTACGGGTCGAAGACCTCGGCGTAGTCGTCCACAGGCCCAAGACGCGTGGCGAGAGCCGTGCGCACCCCGTCGAGATCGGGGTCGGGGCCGGTCGCGGGCTCGAAGTTGCCCTGCAGGATCACGTCCTGCGCGGCTCCGAGCTGCGAGCCCGCCAGGCTGACCTGGGAGACCTCGACCAGCAGCATGGGGAGCGTCGCGTCGCCGCCCTCACCGCTCGCGAGCCTGGTCAGGCCGTCCAGGTAGTTCTGCGCATGTACCGCGACGCGATCCGCGAGAGCGCTCCACTCATCAAACATCCAGCAGCCTCCGTCCTTCGAAAGCGCGGCCCAAGGTGACCTCGTCGGCGTACTCGAGGTCTCCGCCCACTGGCAGACCGCTGGCCAATCGTGTCACTTTCAAACCCATGGGTTTCACCAGCCTGGCGAGATAGGTCGCCGTGGCCTCTCCCTCGAGGTTCGGATCGGTCGCCAGGATCAGCTCGGTGACCCGCCCGTCGGCCAGCCGCGTCATCAGCTCGCGGATGCGCAGGTCATCGGGGCCGACTCCCTCGATAGGGCTGATCGCCCCGCCGAGCACGTGGTAGCGGCCACGGAACTCACGAGTCTTTTCGATGGCGACGACGTCCTTGGATTCCTCCACCACGCAGATGACGGCGGGGTCGCGCCGGGAATCCCGGCAGATCCGGCACTCCTCCTCGGCCGCGACGTTTCCACAGACGCGGCAGAACCGGACCTTCTCCTTGACCTCAAGCAGGGCGTGCGCCAGCCGTTTGACATCGGCCGGGTCGGCGGACAGCAGGTGAAAGGCGATCCGCTGCGCGCTCTTGGGACCGACGCCGGGCAGCAGGCCCAACTCGTCGATCAAGTTCTGGACGACCCCCTCATACATGGCGGCTAAAACCCCGGCAGCTGGAATCCGCCCCCGCCAAGGCCCTGCGCCAGCGGGCCGAGCTTCTCCTGCTGGAGCTCGGCGGCCGCTCGCACGGCGTCTCGCACCGCCGCGATCACCAGGTCGGCGATCGTATCGGCCGTATCCTGCGGGTCGCCGGAGTCGATGGCCTTGGGGCTGATCTTCAGCTCAAGCAGCTCACCACTCCCGTTGACGGTCGCGACGACGAGGCCGCCACCGGCGCTCCCCTCGACCTCCGCGTCGTTGAGCTCCTGCTGGGCCGTCGCGAGCTGCTGCTGCATGAGCTGCGCCTGCTCCAGCAACTGCTGCAAGTTGACATCCCCTGGATTCACGATCTTGCGCTCCTCATGGCTTCGCGTGTGGCACGAGCCTACGGGGTTTGCCACGCATGTTGCACTGGCGCACGTCAGTGTTGGCGTGGGGAGCCCCCGCACGCGGAACGGCCGTGACCCGCCGACCCCCGAAACAGCGAACCGGCCGCGACCTGCGGCCGAACCCGAAAAGGGGCGGATAGGCACGGTCTCCGGCAGATCCAAAAAGGGACAGATAGGTACGGTTTGGCAGCCTATCCGGTGGATGGGCATGACCCCGCGGCCGGAGGCTACGGGTGGTCGATCTCGTTGATGATCTGCCCGCCGAGTTCCCGCTGGACGAGCGCCATGCCGCTCAGCGAGTCGCCGTCGGCGACCACGTCGTTGTACGGGTCGACCTCGTCGGCCTCACTGACCGGCGGGCCGGAACGGCGGGGCACGGCGTCGGGCCACCCCGCTGCCCCCGTCTGCCGGGGCCCGGACTGGGCGACCGCCTGCGCCGGACGGGCGGCGGTGAAACCGGCCCTGGGCGCCGTGCCCTCGTCGTCGGGAAGCGGCGCATCCGGCCAGGGGTCGTCCGAGGGCGAGGGCGCGGCCTGCGGCTGCTGCGCGGCTGCCTGACGCCGCGCCTGCGACTGCGCGTCCTGGGCGCCGACCGGCCCTCTCGTGGCCGCCGGCGGGGAGGGGGCCACCTGCGGGCCGTCCGGGCGCGATGACGCCGGGCGCGCCGCGGGAGCCTGCCGTACGGCTTGCGCCGGAGCGGACGAGGCCGGGGCCGAGGGGGAACCTCCGCCGCCCGAGTTGCCGACGACGGCCTCCACGCGCCAGGTGCCGCCCATCACCGTGGTGATCGCCGCCGCGACCACGGAGTCCTTGGCGCCGTTGACGAAGTTGCGCATGGCGCCGACCTGGCTGAAGCCGAGCGTGACGATGTTGCCCTCGACGCCGATGAGCTGGGAGTTGGTGTTGACGTTGGCCCAGACGGCCGGGGAGCGCTGCTTGAGCACATCGAGGACCTGCGGCCACGTCTGGTGGAAGACCCCGCCCGCCGGTGACACCTGGGCCGGCGCGGGAGTGCTCTCAGCCCGCCGCTGCGGCGCCTGCGGGGCACCCGGCCGCGACGTTGCGGGCCAGTCGTCCGCCGGAGGACGTGCGGCGGGCATCCGCCCCTCGGCCGTCTGAGGCCGCTGCACGGACTGTGCTGCCTGCTGGACGGACTGTGCCTGCTGAGCGTTCTGCGTCGGCTGAATGTGCTGCGTCGGCTGGGCGTACTGCGGCTCGTCGGCCGCGATCACGGTGCCGGCCGCCGGAGGCCCGGGCACCACGGGGACGGCCGGGGCGAGCGGGGCAGCGGAGCCGGGCACCGGCACGGCCGCGGCCGCCACCCCTCCGCGCTCCAAGCGCTCCAGCCGGGCGAGCAGAGCCGCCTCACCTTGCTCGGCCGCCGGAAGGAGAACCCGAGCGCACATCAGCTCCAGCAGCAGCCGGGGAGAGGTCGCACCGCGCATCTCGGTCAGCCCGGCGTTGAACAGCTCGGCCGCCCGGGTCACCTCGGCCGGCCCCATCGAGGCCGCCTGCTCGGCCAGCCGCTCCAGCTCGTCGGCCGGGCGGTCGAGCAGGCCGTTGGCCGCGGCCTCCGGCACGTTGGCGAGCACCACCAGGTCGCGGAAGCGCTCAAGCAGATCCATGGCGAACCGGCGCGGGTCGTGACCGCCCTCGATCACGCGGTTGACCGCCTGGAACACCTGGGCGCCGTCACGTCTGGCGAACGCCAGGACGATCTCGTCGAGCAGATCGGCGTCGGTGTAGCCGAGGAGCGAGACCGCACGGGCGTAGGTGATGCCGGCGTCGTCGGCGCCCGCCAGCAACTGGTCGAGGATCGAGAGTGAGTCGCGCGCCGAGCCGGCGCCCGCTCGTACGACCAGCGGCAGCGCGGCGGGCTCGTACGGCACCGACTCGGAGCCGAGGATCTCCTCCAGGAGCTGCCGCAGCGTCGCCGGCGGCATCAGCCGGAACGGATAGTGATGGGTGCGGGACTTGATGGTCCCGATGACCTTCTCGGGCTCGGTGGTCGCGAAGACGAACTTCAGGTGGGGCGGGGGCTCCTCGACGAGCTTGAGCAGCGCGTTGAAGCCCTCGCGGGTCACCATGTGCGCCTCGTCGATGATGTAGATCTTGAAGCGCGCGGAGACCGGGGCGAAGAAGGCGCGCTCGCGCAGGTCGCGGGCGTCGTCCACACCTCCGTGGGACGCGGCGTCGATCTCGATGACGTCCAGGTGGCCGGGCCCGGTGGACGAAAGGGCCACACAGGACTCGCACTCGCCGCAGGGGTCGGGCGTCGGGCCCTTCTCGCAGTTCAGCGAGCGGGCGAGGATGCGCGCGCTGGAGGTCTTGCCGCACCCGCGCGGGCCGCTGAAGAGATAGGCATGGTTGATGCGGCCGGTGCTCAGCGCCTGCCGCAGCGGCTCTGTGACGTGATCCTGACCCTTGACTTCGGCGAAGGTCCCAGGCCGGTATTTGCGGTAGAGAGCGAGACTCATGCCGTCTCCTCGCCTAGGGGGTCGGAGTGCGAATGCGCCGGAAGACCAGGGGTGTCACGAGGGTCGAGCGGCTCGCTCATGTGACGGCACCATCCTGTAACTCCAGCTAAGAGACCCCTCGCACACCCGACAGAGCCCGCTTATCCTTGCTGCCTTCCGGCCCTGGGGAGGTTCACAGGATGACGCCGTGCGAGGGGTCCGGTGACAGTCTAGCCGTGCCCGGCAGTGCTCGTGGCAGCCACCGCGCGAACACCGAGACCGATTCGTGGTCGTCTTCGCGGTCTTCTCAGCCCCCGAAGTCCGGTAAGCTTCTCGACGGAGGATTCGCCTAGTTGGCCTAGGGCGCACGCTTGGAAAGCGTGTTGGGGGCAACCCCTCAGGAGTTCGAATCTCCTATCCTCCGCCACCTTCCGAAAGGGTCGGGCCGCGCATGCGGGTCGGCCCTTTTTGGCGTTCCGGCTGGTTGCTACGGGTTCACGGGAGGGACGGTCGGGGGCATGGGGCGCCACTGGACGATGTACGGCAGGCCCGAGTGGTCCGGGGGGCGGGGTTCGGGGCCGAGGCCGGTCGGGAACGGAGCGGTCAGCGCGCAGGATGGGCTCAGCCCGAGGCCCATGCCCGTGCCGGCCGCCAGCGCGAGCACCAGACCCGCGACGAGAGGGCCCTGGGACGCGACCCTGGCCCGTATCCACCTGCCCGTCGGCATGATCGGCCCGCTCCGCAGGAAGAAGGCGGGAGGCGGCACTTGATAGGGGAGCGGCTCCTCGTGCACCGTACGCAAGGTCGCCTCCATATCACTGTCAGTGGTCGCCTGGTCGTCACAGTAACCAGATGTGGACCTGGGGCCCGGGATCCCGCGCCCTTGGCCAACCGATCACGGCATGCCGTTGGCCCGCAGCGGTGCAAGCCTTGAAGAAGAGCCATACCGCCTTTGACGGGCGCTCTGAGCTGGCACTCTGTATGAGACACGCATGATCGTTTCTCTCTGGGGAACTAGCGGGGTCATATATGACCCTGAAAACCTAAGAAAAGGGAAAACGGGCCAATGGATTTCCGTGACGATGTCGACCTTGATTCCTCGCAGGTCGAGAACCGTGGTGGCGGTGGCGGGTTTCGCGGTGGCGGTCTGGCCATCGGCGGAGGCGCGGCGGGCATCATCGCCCTTATCGCCGCACTGATCTTTGGAATCAACCCCGGTGACATCACCGGCGGGGGTGACACGACGGGTGTCCAGCCGACCTCCGACACCTCCCAGGAATGCAAGAAGGGCTCCGACGCCGACAAGTCGGAGAACTGCCGCGTCGTGGGTGTCGTCAACAGCATTCAGGCCTATTGGCGGGACGCCTTCGACAAGGCGGGCAACGGCCAGTACACGCAGGCGAAGACCGTGCTGTTCTCCCAGGCGGTGAACACCGGGTGTGGCCAGGCGACCTCGGAGGTCGGGCCGTTCTACTGCCCGAGCGACAAGCTCGTCTACCTGGACCTGACCTTCTTCGACGAGCTGCAGAGCAAGTTCGGCGCGAAGGGCGGCCCGTTCGCCCAGGCGTACGTGATCGCCCACGAGTACGGGCACCACGTGCAGGACCTCCTGGGGACCATGGACAAGGTCGGCGGGAACAGCCAGGGCGCCGAGAGCGGCTCGGTGCGGCTGGAGCTTCAGGCGGACTGCTACGCGGGGGTCTGGGCCAAGAACGCCGTGGACACCGGCTTCTACGAGAAGCCCTTCACCGACACCGACATCAAGGAAGCGCTCGACGCCGCGGCCGCCGTCGGAGACGACCGGATCCAGCAGAAGGCACAGGGCCGCGTCAACCCGGAAGGTTTCACCCATGGGACGTCGCAGCAGCGGATGAAGTGGTTCAGCACCGGCTACAAGTCCGGTGACCCTGGGCAGTGCGACACCTTCTCGGGCAGCGTCTGAGCCACTCGGCACCTCACCACCGAGCCACTGAAGCAGGCAAAGGTCGAAAACTCTCTTAAACTGAATAGGTGATCTTCAAGTCAGTCGGTGACAACCGCCCTTACCCAGAGCATGGCCTGTCGCATCGTGAATGGGCGCGGATACCGCCCCGGCAGGTCAGGCTCGACTCATTGATCACCACGAAGGCGGTGCTCGACCTGCATTCCCTGCTCGCCAAGGACTCGACGTTCTATGGCGATCTTTTCCCTCATGTCGTGCAGTGGCGTGGCGAGTTCTATCTTGAGGACGGTCTTCACCGGGCGCTGCGCGCGGCGCTCCACCAGCGCTCGGTGCTCCACGCGCGAGTGCTCGATGTGGACGCTCCCACGGGCGCCTCACCCGAATGATCCGCATACCGTCCGTCAGCCGCCGGCGTCCTAGGTAAAACAGTTCCCTTACCGGCCATCCTCCGGCCTGCGGGTTCCTAAGCTGCGACAGTCGCAGGGGCGACACGGCTCAGGCCGCTGGAACGCAACGTCGGACGGTGACCCAATGCGAGATGTCACGCACCTCGTGGCGCAGGTCCGTGAAGAGCTCGCCGGAGAGCTGCGCGAACGCCTGCGCGTACGTCTCCACGAGCAGCCCACGGACTGGCTGGTCGAGCAGTTGATGGCGTTGGTCCTACGAGCGGATGAGATGACCTACTCCATCCCGAGGCAGGTGCCGCGGGGCCCCTCGGCGGAGGACGGCGTGTACGCCCATCCGGTCTGGGAGAGCGGCGCCGACCAGGTGATCACGGGCGACGAGGACGACGACGCGGGAAACGACCAGGCGCGGGCCGCGCGTCAGCCCGTACAGGCGGTGAACGGCCAGGCGCGTCAGCAGGAGGAGGCCGAGCGGGTCGCCAGGGCCGCCCGCATCCGCCGGCTCGCCCTCGACCACACGTCCCTGCCGGGATACATCGAACACTACCGGGCTCTGACCCGCGAGGTCCTGGAGGGAGAGGGCCACCTGCTCGATCCACCGCACAAGGGCGGCCCGCTCATCTCGCCCGAGCACCGCGCGCCCAGCGCGGAGGCGCTGCTGTGCGAGGCCAAGGATCTCCTGTACGCGCTGCTGTTCGGGGGCGCCGATGACGACGTGAGGCTCGATCGCGTGGAGCGCGAGCTGCTGACCCTCACGATCCCGAAGGCCAAGGCGCATGCCGTCGGATCCATCATGCGCGCCGCCACGGAGACCGGCGCCGAGGGCGCCTGGCACGATCCCCAGCGCGTGGCCGACGACGACCGGGCCGCGGACACGATCCTCCAGATCGAGTACGGCGAGGTGGACGGCGACCTGGTCGGCACGGCCATCACGGCCGCCCTGCGACTGATCAACAACCTTGAGATCAACGAGCAGGTGCTCTACGGCCGCACGGAGAACGTCGAGGGGAGCACGCTCGACCCCTGATGAGGTCCTGCGCCCGCGGTGGTCGCCCCGTGAGGAGGTCCTCGCGGGGCGACGGAGAACTGGCCGGGAGCGGGGCCGTTTCTAGTGCTTGACGATGTGCGACATCCTGTGCGCCTTGTTGTGGTGGCGGCTCGCGGCGTGCGCCTTCTTGTGCGGGGCACCGGCGTGCTTCTTGTGCTTGCCGCTGTGCTTCTTGTGGTGGGTGACGCGCTTCTTCTTGTGGTGGCCCTGTCTGGTGGCGCACCTCTTGCCCTTGCAGGAGGCGTGGTCCGTCGTCGGAGAGGCCACAGAGGCGCCGGCCACGGTGGACGCGCCGGCGGAGCTCACCGCCGCCGTCCCCGGGATGACGAGGACGGCGGCCACAAGGAATCCGGTGGCGAGAGCTTTCCTGAGCATAGGAGATCACTTCCGTTAATAGAGGTGGTCTGAGGCCCGGGCGACACCCGGGCGCGCGGAGCTTCGTATTGGTTTCCTCGGGATATCCCAAACGTCGCGAGAAACTACATATCTCACCTTAACCGGACGAAATCCAGCGAGCATCCCGTAAGAGGCAAAGGCTTGGTTTCGGACATTCGGCGCATCCCTGAATCGCATTCGCCGCTTTCACGGACCCGATCCGGCGGGTGGGAAGCTCCCGATTCACCGGTCCCTCAGGGAAATCGGTGCGGCACGCGGGACCATCGCCCCCTTGTCCGTACGGCCCGGCCGCGAGGCGCCGATTGGTGGGTTTATTCGGTTGACGGCTCGTCTGGGGGCCGAAAGCCTGAACAAGTGTTGATACGACGTGAACTCCCAGCAGATATCCCAGCCATCCGCGAGGTGCACACCGCCGCCTTCGCCAAGCCGCCCGCACCCGGCCAGGCCCCCGTGGAGACCGGCCCGCCTTCCGCCGGGGACGGCCGGCATACCGCGGAGGCCCGCCTGGTCGACGCGCTGCGGGCCTGCGACGCCTGGATCCCCGAGCTCTCCCTGGTGGCCACCTCGGGCGATGGATCCGTCGTCGGGCATGTGGTCTGCAGCCGGGCCTCGGTCGGCGCCGTATCCGTGCTCGGGCTCGGCCCGCTCGGAGTGCTCCCCGCATTCCAGCGGCAAGGAGTCGGGCACGCGCTCATGCACGCCGTTCTCGGGGCGGCGGACGCGCTCGGCGAATCCGTTGTCGTGCTGCTCGGTCACAGCGACTACTACCCGCTGTTCGGTTTCCGCCCGGCCGAGGAGTACGGAATCACGCCGCCGGTGCCAGGGTGGGCCCCGCACTTCCAGGCCCGCACACTGAGCACCTATACACCCGCCATACGCGGTGATTTCGCGTATGCCCCACCTTTTGACGATGTATAACCATAAATTCCGGATGACAAGCACGACTCACGCCCAGGTGCATACCCGGCTTATCGCCTTATGTAGGCCAATGCCCCGGTATGAGGGTCCCCACGACCGGCACCGGATAGCCGGCCCCGAGCCCGGGGCTAATTGCCCCATTTGAAGCCTTTTGTCGGCAGGGGGCGGTCCCCATGGGACTGCCCGCGCCACCTCGCACACGGCGTCAGACGGAGACACGCGAAGGGCCCCAGCCGGTGATGCGGGCTGGGGCCCTTCGTAGTGGCGGTGGAGGTGGGATTTGAACCCACGGATGGGTTGCCCCATCACACGCTTTCGAGGCGTGCGCCCTCGGCCACTAGGCGACTCCACCGCCGAGCAGCCTACCGGATCCGCGCCCCTGCTCGCGCGTCGTAAGCGTCCGTTATGCGAAGAAAGGAGGCTTTCATGGTCGTCGGTCCGTGAAGAAGTCTCTGAGCACGGCCGAACACTCCCCGGCGAGCACGCCCAGGATCACCTCAGGACGGTGGTTCAGCCGCCGATCGCGGACCACATCCCAGAGCGAACCGGCCGCGCCCGCCTTCTCGTCGGCGGCGCCGTAGACGACCCTGCCGACCCGCGCGAGCACCGCGGCCCCCGCGCACATCGTGCACGGCTCCAGGGTGACCACGAGCGTGCAGCCGGCCAGGCGCCATTCCCCGCGCACGCGGGCCGCCTCGCGCAGCGCCAGGATCTCCGCGTGGGCCGTGGGATCGGCACTCCCCTCACGATCGTTCCCGGCCGCCGCCAGCACCTCGCCCGAGGGGCCGAGGACGACCGCGCCGACCGGCACCTCGCCCCTCTCGCCCGCCCTCACGGCCTGCGCCAGCGCGAGCCTCATGGGTTCCTCGAAACCGGACTCGCCCACGTACGCGATCTCTCGCTAGTGCAGCCGGTCGAGCTCGTCCGCGAAGGAGAGCTTCTCCGCGATCACCGAGAGGGTGTCGGCGGGGAGCACGCCCTCTTCCATGCTGAGCTCCAGCAGCTCCTCGGCGCTCACCCCGAGGTCGCTCAGCAGCTCGAAGTCGCCGGCGGGCCGGACCCCGAGATCAGCCTCCTTGTCGGGCACGAGCACCCCGGCGAGCTCGCTGAAGAGCTCTCCGAGGGGGTCGCTCGCCGCGGAATGGACGTCGGAGACGAAAGCCCGGGGCTCGGCGTCGCCGTCGTAGCGGACAAGGGCGAACCACTCGTCCTCCACCTCGACGCAGAGCAGGGCGAGCTCGTCGCCCTGGAGGCCGAGGGCGTCTTGCACCGCGTCACCGAGGTCGTCGGCGATCTCGGCGCTCGTCAGGTCGACCTCCGCGCCGCTCCACCCGTCGGGTGTGCGGACGAAGGCAGCGGCGAACATGGCGCTGTGGGTTGGTCTCGAGGGCATGATCGGGGCTCCCGAGGTCAGCCGAGGGCTGAGTCGACGGCACGTTCAAACGGCTGGGAGAATCCGAGCCGGGCGGCGATGCTGGAAAGCACCTCATCAGGCAGCAGTTCGAGGTCACCGGAGAGGGCGCCGAGCTCCATCTCGTCGAGCCCGAGGTCGGAGAAGATCGACAGATCTCCCGCCGGGAGGACCATGTCGAGCTCCTCCTCCTCCGGCACCGGGACATCGAGCAGCTCAAGGACCTGCTGGGCCAGAGGCCAGTCCCACGATGCCGTGATGTCGGAGAGGAACACGTCGACGCGCTCACCAAACACCCGTAATGCCACGAAGAAGTCATCCCCCACGGCGACCAGGCCAATCGTCGTGCCCATGCTCGGCTGCTGGCGCAGGGAGTGGATCAGCCCGTGCAGATCGGCCGTGAGACCTATGGGCAGCATCTCGGCTTCCCACTGGTCGTCCTCGCGGTAGACCACGATGGCGAAGTCAAGAGCATCTACGTCTGTCATCTTCACCCCACCGACGCGGTTCTTACAGTTGGCAATGCTCGCAGAATCACTCAGTCCCCGTACGCCCCTCGGGCAAATTGTGATCAAAAACGGCCGTGCCTGGCCAGCTTAGGGTGTGATGGCCGTTACCGACCCGCTCGTACCATTTACCCGTTCCCAGGAGATACCTTTGGCAGCCATGAAGACCCTCGTCGTCGACCACCCGCTCGTCGCCCACAAGCTGACCACGCTGCGGGATGTACGCACGGACTCCCCGACGTTCCGCCGGCTCGCGGATGAGCTCGTGACCCTGCTCGCCTACGAGGCGACCCGCGACGTGCGGGTCACCGAAGCGACGGTCGACACCCCCGTCGCCCCCGCTCACGGGGTACGGCTGGCGCGTCCCGCGCCCCTGGTCGTGCCCATCCTCCGGGCCGGGCTCGGCATGCTCGACGGCATGACCCGGCTGCTGCCCACCGCCGAGGTCGGCTTCCTCGGTATGATCCGCGACGAGGGCACCCTCAAGGCCCAGACGTACGCGACCCGGCTCCCGGAAGATCTTTCGGGTCGCCAGTGCTACGTGCTCGACCCGATGCTCGCGACCGGCGGCACCCTCGCGGCGGCCATCGAGCTGCTTTTCGAGCGCGGCGCCGAGGACGTCACGGCCATCTGCCTTCTGGCCGCCCCCGAGGGACTGGCCTTCATGGAGAAGGTGTTCTCGGACTTCAGCCGGCCGGTGCGCGTGGTCACGGCCGCACTCGACGAGCGGCTCAACGAGCACGGGTACATCGTGCCCGGCCTCGGCGACGCCGGCGACCGCCTCTACGGCGTCGTCTGAATTCCTTTCCCTTCTTTTCCCCAGGTTGACGTTCGACTCGTTACATAATGTGTTTCGGTGGGTACACAGAGTGATGACGATGTCACTGTGTTCCGGTCCCTCAGACCGCGAACGCACACCTGGGAGAGCTATGGACCAGCTGCCGGATATTGACGCCTATACACAGGTCGAGACGGTGCTTAAGGTCGAGTTCGCCGGGGTTCATCCCGCCGCGACGGTGACGCGCTGCATCGAAGCGGCTCACCACGGTGCGATGGAAGTCACTGGTTACGCGTACCCAAGCCTGGTCGAGCGAATCGCTCGCAAGCACCTCCAGGTGCTGGCAGTGGTCGCCGGCGAGCAAGGGTGACGCAGGTCACATCCAGACCCCTAAAGACTATGGGGTGCGGATGCGCTTTACCCGGCCATTGGGCTGGGTAATGTATACGGTGGGTGCAGTGGGTGAGCGGTTAACGGAGGCGGCAGTGCAGGTCAAGAAGGTTCTAACGTACACAGCCATCGCGTTTGTGGCTTTCTACCTGTTCACCAGACCGGCTGACGCGGCAAGCGCGGTCAAGGGAGCAATGGACACTGTGGTGAACGCGGCGGATTCGCTGGCGCTATTCTTCACGAAGCTGACATGAGACTTGTGACCCACGGGGACTCTGCTCCGTCGTCGGTCAATCGTTACCTTCTCCCCCAGGAACACCAGGTCATCATGGTGCGACGCCACCCGGCCGTCCTGTTACGACCGGTCGCCGAGGTCTTCGGCGGCTTGGTCCTGGCAGGGTTGCTGAGCAAGTGGCTCGGTGCGAACCAAGGGTCACAGGCGTTGGTCATCGTCTGGTGGGCCTGGCTTCTCCTACTGATCCGCTTCGTGTGGAAAGTGGCGGAGTGGTCGGTCGACTACTTCGTGGTGACGTCCAAACGCATGCTGTTGACCACCGGCCTGATCACCCGCCGGGTGGCGATGATGCCGCTCGGCAAGGTGACCGACATGAGCTTCCAGCGCTCACTGCTCGGCCGCATGCTGGGGTACGGCGAGTTCGTCCTGGAGTCGGCGGGCCAAGATCAGGCCCTGTCGACCGTCCCCTACATTCCGTATCCGGAGACCCTGTACCTCGAGGTCTGCCAGATGCTCTTTCCCAGTTCTGACGACGATGATTAGTCCGCTTTCGTCCTGAATCCCGAGGGGTGAGACAGACTTCCCCTCGGGATTCTTGACGTGGGTATACCCGATTCGGCTGCTTCGTGCCATCATGGCGGAACCATTGACCATATCCCCGCCCTAAGAGATCACATGCCGAGTCAGGGAACCATCGGTGACCGCGTCCGCGGGCTGCGTCTGAGCAGGAGAATGTCTCAGGCCCAGCTGGCTGGACCCGACCTCTCCGACAGTTATGTCTCTCTCATCGAGTCCGGCAAGCGAACGCCGACGCCGGTGGTCGCCCGCCTGCTCGCGGAACGCCTAGGATGCACCACCGAGTTTCTCCTCCACGGGATCGAGCCGCGCCAGCGCATCGACACCGAGCTCGGGCTGCGTCACGCAGAGCTGGAGCTTTACCACGGGGACGCGGCCATCGCCGCCGACCGCTTCGGTGACATCGTCAAGGCCGCGGGTGAGGACAACGCGCTCCTCGCCGCGCATGCCCGCCTTGGGCGTGCGCGTGCCCTGGAGGCTCAGGGTCGCATCGGGCGCGCGGTGGAGGCGTACGAGCGCCTGCGCCGCGAGGCCGCCGCGCACCCCGAGCGCCTGGCCGACGTGCCGCTCACCGTGGCACTGTGCCGGTGCTACCAGCGCGCCGGCGACGTGATGCGCGCCCGCGATCTGGGTACCAGGGCGCTGGACCAGGTCACACAACTGTCACTTTTCCATGGGGAGGTCGCCGTCGACCTCGCCGCGGCGCTGGCCGACGCCGAGATCGGGCTGCCGTACGTCGAGCAGGTGCTCGCCGACGCCGGCGTGCCCGTCCCGGCCGACCGCACCACGGAGATCCTCTCGCTCTGGCAGGCCAGTGTCTCGGCCGCCGAGGGCGAGGATTCGGCGCTCGCGGTGCAGTTCGCCGACGACGCCCTCTCCGCGGGCAGGCCCGCGAGGATAGCCGCCCAGATGGCTCGCATCGCCATGCGCTGGGCCGAGATCTCCGCGTCCCGCCCTGGTGGCGACCTCGGGCAGGTCGACGAGCTCGTCTCCCGCGCGACCCAGGTCTTCTCCGTTCTCCCGGCCGAGTCCGTGGAGCACTCGCGGAGCCTGATCGCGCTGGCGCGCGTCCAGCTCAGGTCGGGCGACACCCGTCGCGCGGAAGACCTCGCCTCGAAGGCCCTGGAGCTGCTCTCCGGCGCTCCCGGAACCCTCGCGGCGTCCGCGCACCTGGTGCTGGCCGAAGTCGGTTTGGCACGGTCCGATGGCTCCGTCAAGACGAACCTGGAGCGTGCCGGAGCCCTTCTGTCGGCGGCGCCGGCGGCGGGAACGGTCCGCGACCGGGAGATCGCGGGCGTCTGGCGCGAGCTGGGTGACCTATGGGGGAAGGCCGGTAACCGGGAGCAGCAGACGGGCGCGTATCGTAGGGCACTCGAAGCGGTCGGTGTCAGGTCGACCGTCGCCGGTGCCGTGACATCCGCGGTTTTCGCACGGTAGGCCTCCTCGCCGGAGCTCCGGATTTGGCGCGGAGACACCGGAATAATTAAGGTCGACCAATCATTGACTCGTAGGATGATTGGTTTCCCGGAGGAGGCAGACTGTGAGTCTGCGTACGGCGCAGCGGGCTTCCCTCGTCGACCAGGTGATCGAGCAGCTCAAGGAGCAGATCACCTCCGGATCATGGCACCTGCATGCCAAGATCCCTACGGAGACGGTGCTCGCGGAGCAACTCGGCGTCGGTCGTAACACCGTGCGCGAGGCGGTCCGCGCCCTCACCCACGCCGGTCTGCTGGAGTGCCGCCAGGGCGACGGCACGTACGTGCGTGCCACCAGCGAGCTCTCCGGAGCCATGGCCAGGCGCCTGCGCACGGCCGAGCACCTGGAGATCCTGGAGGTGCGACGGGCGCTGGAGGTCGAGGCCGCCAAGCTCGCGGCCGTCCGGCGCACTGAGGGGGACATCGAGCTCATCGAGGCGGCGCTCGCCCGCCGGGAGCAGGCCTGGGTGGAGGCCGAGGTCGACGCCTTCGTGGAGGCCGACCTCGCCTTCCACATCGCGGTCGTCGAGGCCACGCACAACCGCGTGCTGATCGAGCTTTACAAGGACTTCTCGGCCGCGCTGCGCGCGAGCATCGCCGCCGCGGGGGCTCCGCTGGAGAACGGCCACATCCCCCACGACTCCATCGCCCGTGCGATCGCCTCCGGCGACGCGGCCGCCGCCGAGCGCGCCGGCCACGCCTGCATGGAGCACATCGCGATCGCCCTCACCGACACTCCCGCGCTCCTGGACTGACACGCTCGGCCTGGGCGGCCCTCAAGCCAGTCGCAGGGACATCACCAGGTAGCGGAACGTGGGGTCGCCCTCGTCGTCGGTGATCAGCACCGGGCGGGTCGGCGACGCCATGTTGACGCGTGCCTTCTCGCTCTCGACGCCGGAGAGCCCGTCGAGCAGATAGTGGGGCTGGAAGGCGATCTGGATGTCGTCGCCTTCGAGCTCGGCCTCGACCGCCTCGGCCCCCCGGCCGATGTCGCCGCCGCCCGCCTGGACCAGCACCTGGCCCTGGGTGAACGACAGCCGGATGGCGGTGTTGCGCTCGGCGACCAGCGCCACGCGCTTGATGGCCTCGACGAACGGGACGACCTTGACGCCCGCCCGGATCGACCAGTCGTCGACGAGGCGCGCGCGGTAGTCGATGAACTGGTCGTCCAGCAGGCGCACCGTCGTGACGCGGCCCGCGCACTCGAAGCCGGCGATGCCGTCGCCGAGCCCGATCGACACCTCTCCCGCGCGCAGCGAGCGCGCCACCTCGACCATCACCCTCGCGGGGACCATCACGGCGGCCGTGTGCCCCTGACGCTCGGGGTTCCAGAGGAAGTCGCGGGCGGCGATGCGGTAGCGGTCGGTGGCCGCCACGGAGACGTTCACGCCGTCGATGTCGACCCGGATGCCCGTGAGCATGGGAAGCGTGTCGTCGCGGCTCGCGGCGACGGCCACCTGGCCGACCGCCGAGGCGAAGACGCCCCCTCCCACCGCGCCGGCCTTCGGTGGCATGGCCGGAAGGGTCGGGAAATCCTCCACAGGCATGGTGAGCAGGCCGAACTCGGCACCGCCGCAGGTCAGCACCGCCTCGGACCCGGAGGTGACGATCTGGACCGGCTCGGCGGGCAGGCTCTTGGTGATCTCGGCGAGCACCCGCCCCGGGATGAGCACCTTGCCCGGCTCGGCGACGTCGGCCTCGATCAAGGCGCGGGCGGACACGTCGTAGTCGAAGACCGAGAGCGAGAGACTGTCGTCGAGCGCCTCCAGCAGGATGCCGGACAGCACCGGCAAGGCGGGGCGGCCCGGCAGCGTGCGGGCACTCCACGCCACCGCGTCGGCCAGGACATCGCGGTTCACCTGGAACTTCACCCTGATCCATCCCCTTCGAAACGTCTCGTTCCCAGAAAGGTAGCGCCTGGGTCGGACATTTGGCGGCCCGGGAACCAGCGAGCCTGGACCGAAGGATCCGTCAGCCTCGGGTGCCGTTGAGATACGTGAGCACGGCGAGCACGCGGCGGTTGTCGTCGTCGGAGACGGCGAGGTCGAGCTTGGCGAAGATGTTCGCGGTGTGCTTGCTCACGGCGCTCTCGCTCAGGTACAGCCGCTGGGCGATGGCGGCGTTCGAGCGACCCTCTGCCATCAGCTCCAGCACCTCGCGCTCGCGCGGGGTGAGCTTGCCCAGCGGCTCGTGGCGGGCGTTGCTGGCCAGCAGCTTGGCGATCACGTCGGGATCCATGGCCGTGCCCCCGGACGCCACCCGGCGCACCGCGTCGACGAACTGCCCGGAGTTGAAGACGCGGTCCTTGAGCAGGTAGCCCACGCCCCCGGTGCCGTCGGCGAGCAGCTCCCTGGCGTAGAGCTGCTCCACGTGCTGCGACAGGACCAGCACCGGCAGCCCGGGGATCGCCCGGCGGGCCGTGAGCGCCGCCTGGAGTCCCTCGTCGGTGAAGGTGGGCGGCAGCCGTACGTCGACCACCGCCACCTCGGGACGCTCGTCGAGCAGCGCCCTGAGCAGCTCGGGCCCCGACTCGACCGCCGCGACGATCTCGAACCCGTGCGCCTGGAGGAGACGGACCAGGCCGTCGCGCAGCAGGTAGAGATCCTCGGCCAGGACTACACGCACGAGCCTTCTCGCTCCTTCATCTGCTTGGTGGTCATGACCGCGAAGGAAACCATGGCCACACCCAGAGCGATCATGCCGAGGATGACCGGCCACTGGAACGGTTCGGGCAGGTAGAGCGCGAGGAACCAGCTCCGCACATCCGACCCGAAGATCTTGGAGAACATGGCCGCCAGGCCCTGGGGGAACAGCGGCAGCCAGAACAGCCCCCAGCAGACGGCCAGCAGCCTCTGCTTCCACACCGGCAGCGTCGATCGGCGGACGGCGTCCGCCGGGAACGCGCGCGGAAGCTCCACGGTGGCCACGGTCGGTCCCCCTGGCGGGCTGTTCAGGGCGAGGACGCCGTCGAACGCGGACAGCCGCCGCTCGATGCCACGCAGGCCGCTGCCGCGCGAGGGGTCGGCTCCGCCGTGCCCGTCATCGGTGACGGTGACGCGCAGGGCGGAACGGCGGTGGCTGATGTCGACCGCGACGTTCCTGGCGTCTCCGTGCCTGCTGGCGTTCGCGAGCAGCTCGGTGATGACGAAGTACGCGGCCGACTCGACGGGCGCCTCGGGACGTACGGGCAGCTCGACGCTGACCGTGACCTTGAGGGGACTGTCGAGGGCGAGCGCCCGTACGGCGTCGCCGAGGCCGCGCTCGGCGAGGACCGGCGGGTGGATGCCGCGTACGAGCTGACGCAGCTCGATCAGCGAGGCGGCCGAGGCCTCCCTGACCTTGGCGATAAGGGCTTTCGCGGCCGTCGGATCGGAGTCCACCAGCTCCTCGGCCGCGCCGAGGGTCATGCCGATGGCCACCAGGCGGGCCTGGGCCCCGTCGTGCAGGTCGCGCTCGATGCGCCGCAGCTCGGCGGCCTGCGAGTCGACGGCCTCGGTGTGCACCTGCGTGAGGTGCCGCACCTCGTTGGCCAGGCGGGCCTTCTTCGTGGGGGCCAGCAGCAGCCGTGTCCACAGACCGTGGACGCGGGCGATCCTCGGGGCCACGAGCACCCCCGCGATGGCGAGGACGACCCCGGCGAGCACCTCAACGGGCTGCCACACCCGCACCAGGGCGACGCCGCACCCCACCATGATCAGGGGCGACGCGGCCAGCAGGCCGCCGACCGGCGGCTCGGCGAGCAGCCAGGCGAAGTCGCGCCAGGTGGCGGGGTCCTTGGTCATCCAGTTCCAGGTCCTGTTGAAGGACGGGACCAGGGACGTGCGGTAGAGCTGCCGCCCCTCGCGGTACCAGCCGTCCCGCTGGGGCTGGGGCGGAGGCGGAGCGGGGCTGTAGGGGGCGTCGATCTCCACCCCCGACCACGCGCCGGCGATCTGGCGCGCCTGGCGCGCCCGTCCGCGGACCATGCGAACCGTGGCCGGGAACAGGAAGATCATCCCGAGTCCGAAGCACAGCACCAGCACGACCGCGGAGACCGCGAGCATGACGAGGTTCGTGACGGCCAGCGTGACGAGCGCCAGGCCGCGACCGAAACCGACCATCGTCTTGAGGACCATGCGCCCAGTCTGCTTCAACGGGCCGGTAGTTCGAAGTGGCCGTGGGCACCCGGTTGAGGTGTACCTAAGTACACCCCCGTTCGGGCCGCAGGCGCATTCCGCCGGCACACCGCGATTCCTAACGTCGTCGGCATGGGAATCATCGAGATCACCAAGCTGCGCAAGCTGTACGGCAAGCAGGTCGCGGTCGACGACGTGTCGTTCGCCGTGGAGGAAGGCGAGATCTTCGGCGTGGTCGGGCGCAACGGCGCGGGGAAGACCACGACGGTCGAGTGCGTCTCCGGGCTCCGCACGCCCGACGGCGGCACGGTCGCCGTCACGGGTCTCGATCCCCGCCACGACCGCGCCGAGCTGCGGCAACGGGTTGGAGTGCAGCTCCAGGACTGCTCACTCCCGGACAAGCTCAGGGTGTGGGAGGCGCTCGACCTCTACGCCTCCTTCTACGAGCGGCCCGCGGACTGGCGGGAGCTGATGGAGGAGGTCGGCCTCGGCCAGAAGCGGGACACGGCGTTCGCCAAGCTCTCCGGTGGGCAGAGGCAACGGCTGTCGATCGCCCTGGCGCTCGTCGGCGCCCCGCGCGTGGCGATCCTGGACGAGCTCACCACGGGCCTCGACCCGCAGGCGCGGCGGGAGACCTGGGACCTCATCGAGCTGGTCAGGTCCCGCGGCGTCACGATCGTCCTGGTCACCCACTTCATGGAGGAGGCCGAGCGGCTCTGCGACCGGATCGCCGTGATCGACGAGGGCCGCGTGGCGGCGATCGACTCACCGGCGGGGCTGATCGCGCGGGTGGACGGGGGGCAACGGATCAGCTTCCGTGCCCCGCCCGAAGCCGAACGCGTCCTCAGGTCGGTCCCCGAAGTGACCGGTGTCACCAGGGACGGCGAGGGCGTCACGGTGACCGGGGCGGAGAACCTCCTTCTCCCCGTGACCACGGCCCTCGCGGCCAACCAGATCGTCCCCGCCGGGCTCCAGATGGAACGCGCCACGCTGGACGACGCCTTCCTCGCCCTCACCGGCCACCCGGCCACCGACGCGTCCTAGGAGGACCTCCATGCGGACCACTGCCATCCGCGCCGGCACCACCCGCAGGGGGACGAGCCTTCGCAAGCTCGCCCTGACGGAGACGAAGCTCTACCTGCGAGAACCTCTCACCGCGTTCTTCGCGCTCCTGCTTCCCCTCGCGCTCCTGCTCGTGCTCGGCAGCGCCATCCCCGGCTTCCGCGACCCAGATCCCGCGCTCGGCGGCGAGCGGGTGGTGGACACCCAACTGCCCGCCATGATGATCCTGCTGTCGGTGGTGACCTCGGCCTTCAGCGTGATCCCGACGGTGCTCGCGGTGTACCGGGAGCGCGGGGTCCTGCGCCGCCTGTCCATCACCCCGGCCTCCCCGGGCTCGCTGCTGGCCGCCCAGTTGCTGCTCAACCTGCTGACGACGGTCGTGGCGACCTTCTTGATGATCCTCTTCGGGCATCTGGTCCTCGGCACGCACGTGCCCGCCGAGCTCCCGTGGTTCGTCCTGGTCTTCCTGCTCGGGGTGTGCGCCATGTTCGCCCTGGGCCTGTCCATCGCGGCCGTGGTGCCGAACAGCCGCGCCGCCGGCGGGATCGGGGCGATCGTGATGTTCCCCCTGCTCTTCCTCGCGGGGATGTGGCTTCCCCGCGAGCTGATGCCCGAGGTCCTGCGCGGGCTCAGCGACTTCACCCCGACGGGCGCGTTCGGCCAGGCCCTGCGCGACACGTGGGCCGGCACGTCCCCGCAGGTGCTTCACCTGGTCGTCCTCGCCGCCTGGATGCTGGGGGCCGGCCTGTTCGCGGCGCGAGCGTTCCGCTGGGAGTGACCCTCGCCCTCCACCGGGGTACGGCCCACGCGGGGGCGCCGTACCCCGGTATTCTATTTGACCGATCGTTCTTGATACGGTTGCGTGCATGGCGAGGTCGAAGGAGTTCGATCCGGACGCGGCGCTCCAGGCGGCCCTGGAGCTGTTCTGGGAGCGCGGGTACGAGGCGACCTCCGTGGCCGATCTCGTGGAGCGGCTGGGGGTCGGACGGGCCAGCCTGTACGCGACCTTCGGCGGCAAGCACGACCTCTACATGAAGGCACTGGCTCGCTACATCGAGACGCGCAGCCCCTCGCCCATCGAGATCCTCTCCCAGCCCGGTCCCGCGCTGCCCGCCGTACGGGCGCTGGTGGAGTAAGTCTTATCTTGACCGTTTCAAGACAAAGTGGTCGCGCACGCTCGACGCCAACGTGACCGGCGTCTTCCTGTCGATGAAGCACGAGATCGCCGCCATGCGCGAGGGCGGCGGCGGTGTGATCGTGAACGTTGCCTCGCAGATCGGCGCCCACAAGAGGATCCCCGGCCTCGGAGCGTACGCCGCGTCCAAGGCGGCGGTGGCCGCCCTGACCCGCACGGCCGCGCTGGAGTACATCGGCGAGGGTATCCGGATCAACGTGGTGAGCCCCGGCCCGCACGACACCCCGATGTCGACGCGTCCCGGTGAGACCGAGGCCGACCGCGACGCCCGTATGAAGCTGCAGATCCCGATCGGGCGGGTCGGCACACTGGATGAGATCACCGCGAGCGTGCTCTGGCTGGCGTCGGACGAGGCGGGCTTCGCGGTGGGCAACGACCTGGTCGTCGACGGAGGCTCGACCGCCTGACACGTCGGTCTCTGAACGGCTCCGGTCACCTCGCACGTCATCACGGCCGACGACCCGCGAACGCCTCCGGTCACCCGGCACGTCATCACGGCCGACGACTCGCGAACGCCTCCGGTTACCTGGCACGTAATCGCAGGTGGTGAGGTGACCGAATAGCCTCACAGCATGACGACCACGGCGCGCTCCCAGCGACCCGTAGGCGAGCTCCTCCGCCAGTGGCGTGAGCATCGCAGGCTCAGCCAACTCGACCTGGCCATCCAGGCCGACATCTCGACCCGCCACCTGAGCTTCCTGGAGACCGGGCGGTCGAACCCGAGCCGCGACATGGTCCTTCACCTGTCGGAGGAGCTCGACCTTTCGCTCCGCGAGCGCAACCACCTGCTGCTCGCCGCCGGGTTCGCCCCCGTGTACTCCGAGACCACGCTGGACGCGCCGCGGATGACGGCCGTGCGTACGGCCCTGAGGCAGGTCCTCACCGGTCACGAGCCCTATCCGGCGGTTGTGGTGGACGGGCGCTGGAACCTCGTCGACGCCAACGTGAGCCTTTCGCTGTTCACCGGGCCCGTGTCGCCCGACCTGCTGGCGGCGCCCGCCAACGTGCTGCGGGCCAGCCTGCACCCCGAGGGCATGGCGCCGCACATCGTCAACCTCGGCGAGTGGCGGGGTCACCTGCTCGGACGGCTCCGGCGCCAGCTTGCGCTGACCGCCGATCCGCAGTTGGAGGCGCTCTACGAGGAGCTCTGCTCGTACCCCTGCGACCAGCCGGAGCCCGACGTGGAGATTCCCGGCCCCGGTGAGATCGTGGTGCCGCTCCGCTTCCGTCACGAAGGGCGCGAGCTCGCGTTCTTCAGCACGATCGCGACGTTCGGCACCCCGCTGGACATCACGGTCGCCGAACTGGCCATCGAGTCCTTCTTCCCCGCCGACCGTACGACCGCCGAGATTCTCAGGTCGACCATCGGTGAGCGGTGAGCCACTCGCGATCGGATTAGCGGCCGTTGTGGACCTGCCATCATTCCCATCCCTGTGAGAACCTGAAGGCATGATCACGATCGCCCATGTCAGCGATGTCCACATCGACGGTTCCCCGCGGAGTGCCGAGCGCGTGGAGCGGGTCGTACGTCACCTTTCCGGCCTTCCCGGGCCGATCGACGCCGTGCTGGTGACCGGTGACATCGCCGACCACGGGACCGTCGAGGAGTACGAGATCGCCCGCGAACTGCTGCGGTTCCCCTACCCGACGATCATCTGCCCGGGTAACCACGACAGCAGGCCGGAGTTCCGCAAGGTGCTGCTCGGCGAGCCCGGCGACACCGGCGCGCCCGTCAACCAGGTGCTCCGCGCCGGCGGCGCGACGATCGCCCTGTGCGACTCCAGCATCCCCGGCCGCGACGACGGTTACCTCGACGACGAGACCCTGCGGTGGCTCGCCGAGGTCCTGGAGTCGTCCGGCACGCCGGTCCTCGTTGGCATGCACCACCAGCCATTGCCGGTCGGCATCCCCTACGTCGACGACATCGGGCTCAAGGAGCCCGAGCGCCTGGAGGCGGTGCTCCACGCGCATCCCCAGGTCGTTGGCCTCCTGGTCGGGCACGTCCACAGCGCCGCCGCGACCACCTTCGCCGGCCTCCCGGTGTACGTCGCGCCGGGCGTGGCCTCGACGGGGCTGCTCCCGCAGGAGTCCACGGCGTGGCCGCCGGTCGACTTCGACCTGCCTCCCGGTTTCGCGCTGCACGTACTGACCGGCGACGGGCGCCTGACCTCCCACGCCCGCGTGGTCCTGCCCTGAACCCGGTGACACAGATCGCGCCTTCGCCCTGACCAACAACCGCAGGCTCAGTGGGGCGCCATGTCGACGAAGCGGCTGTAGTGACCCTGGAAGGCGACCGTGACCGTGGCGGTGGGGCCGTTACGGTGCTTGGCCACGATGAGGTCGGCCTCGCCGGCGCGCGGCGACTCGCGCTCGTAGGCGTCCTCCCTGTGGAGGAGGATCACAACATCGGCATCCTGCTCAATCGACCCTGATTCGCGCAGGTCGGACACCTGGGGGCGCTTGTCGGTGCGCTGCTCGGGGCCTCGGTTGAGCTGGGAGATCGCGATGACGGGCACCTCCAGCTCCTTGGCGAGGAGCTTGAGGGCACGGGAGATCTCGGAGACCTCCTGCTGGCGGCTCTCGGTCTTCTTCGGGGAGCTCATCAGCTGGAGGTAGTCGACGATGACGAAGCGCAGGTCGTGACGCTGCTTGAGGCGGCGGCACTTGGCACGGATCTCCATCATCGACATGTTGGGCGAGTCGTCGATGAAGAGGGGTGCTTCGGCGACCTCGCTCATGCGGCGCGCGAGGCGGGTCCAGTCGTCGTCGTTCATGGTGCCGGAGCGCATGGTGTGCAGAGCCACCCGCGCCTCGGCCGACAGCAGGCGCATCGTGATCTCGTTCCGGGACATTTCCAGAGAGAACACGACTGTCGCCATATGGTTCTTGATAGCGGCAGATCTGGCGAAATCGAGCCCCAGGGTCGACTTGCCGATGGCGGGACGGGCGGCCACGACGATCATTTGGCCGGGGTGGAGGCCGTTCATCAGGGCGTCGAGGTCCTGGAAACCGGTCGGGACGCCGACCATCTGGCCGCTGCGGCTGCCGATGGCCTCGATCTCGTCGAGCGCGCCCGGCATGATCTCCGACAGCGGGCGGTAGTCCTCGCTGGTGCGGCGCTCGGTGACCGCGTAGATCTCGGCCTGGGCCCGGTCGACCAGCTCGTCGACCTCTTCGTTCTGCCCGCCGTACCCGTAGGCGACGATGCGGGTGCCGGCCTCGATGAGCCGCCGCAGGATCGCCTGCTCCCGCACGATCTTGGCGTAGTAACCGGCGTTCGCCGCCGTGGGCACGACGGCGGTCAGGGTGTGGACATAGGCGCCGCCGCCCACGCGCGCGATCTCACCGCGCTTGGACAGCTCGCCGAAGATCGTCACCGCGTCCGCCGGTTCGCCGCGCCCGTACAGGTCGAGGATGGCGTCGTAGATGATCTGGTGGGCGGGCCGGTAGAAGTCGTCGGAGCGCAGCACCTCGACGACGTCGGCGATGGCGTCCTTGGACAGCAGCATGCCGCCGAGCACCGACTGCTCGGCCTCGATGTTGCTGGGGGGCGTGCGCTCGAACGGGGCGTCGAAGGCGGGGACCACTTCACTGCTCAACTGGCCGCCTCCTTCGAACTCCCGTGCCACCCCCGAAGTAGCCGGGGTGACAGTTTCGCCGGTTCTGAAGGAACCGGCAACGCGTCCTGTCGACAAGGTTGTGGATAACGTGTGCAGTTCTCGTCATGAGGTGTGGGCGCGCTGGGGACAACCCTGTGGATAACCGATGTGCATAACCACAGAACCCCTATTGAGCAGGGAAAACGATATCCACGAGCTGTGGAGAAAAGAAACTTGGCGCGACACGTGGACAGTCGCCCGCCCCCGTCCCGAGCACGGCGACGTAAGGGGCAAGATGGACAAGTGACTCTTACCCCCCACGTCGGGAGCCGGGAGATCCTCAGGCTCGCCGTTCCGGCCTTCGGCGCGCTGGTGGCCGAGCCACTCTTCATCCTCGTGGACTACGCGATCGTCGGCCGTCTCGGCACGACCTCGCTCGGGGCGCTCGGCATCGCCGGCACCGCCCTGACCACCCTGGTGAACGTCTGCGTCTTCCTGGCATACGGCACCACCGCGGCGGTGGCGAGGCAGGTGGGCGCCGGGAACCTCGCGCGGGCGGTCAAGCAGGGCATCGACGGACTCTGGCTGGCCACCGCCATCGGCCTGGCGCTGATCGCGACGTGCTGGCCGCTCGCGCCGTGGATCGTCGAGCTGTTCGGCGCCTCCCCCGGCGTGGCCGGCCAGGCGGTCACCTACCTGCGGATCAGCCTGCTGGGCACCCCGCCCATGCTCATCGTCCTGGCCGGTACGGGCATCCTGCGCGGGCTCCAGGACACCGTGACCCCGCTGGCCGTCGCCATCGGCTCGTTCACGCTCAACGCGGTGCTGAACGCAGTGTTCGTGCTCGTCCTCCACTGGGGCATCGCGGGGTCCGCCTGGGGCACCGTCCTCGCCCAGGGGCTCGGGGCGGTCGTCTACCTGCTCGTCGCGGCCAGGGCGGCCCGCGAGCACCGCGTCTCGCTGGAGCCGCACCTCGCGGGCATCAGGGACTCGGGCACGGCGGGGATCGCGCTGCTGATCCGCACGGTCTGCCTGCGCCTGGTGCTGATCCTCGCGACGGCCGTCGCCACGCGCATGGGGATCGCCCAGCTCGCCGCGCACTCGATCGCGACGCAGATCTGGTCGCTGCTCGCGTTCGCCCTCGACGCCATCGCGATCGCGGGTCAGGCGATCACCGGGCGCGCCCTCGGCGCCGGGGACGTCCGCCAGACGCGTGCCGCCACGCGGACCATGGTGGCCTGGGGCATCGGGTACGGGGTGTTCCTCGGGCTCGTGATCATCGTCCTTCGGCCGGCCATCCCGCACCTGTTCGGCGCGGACCCCGACGTGAGCGCCGAGCTCGTGGCGGTCCTGTGGATCGTCGCGCTGCTCCAGCCCCTGGCCGGGGTGGTGTTCGTCCTCGACGGCGTGCTGATCGGAGCGGGCGACCGGCGCTACCTCGCCTGGGCCTCCTCCCTCACGACGATCGTCTACCTCCCGGCGGCCTTCGGCGTGGTCCACCTCGGCGGCGGCCTCGTGGCACTGTGGATGGCGTTCGTCGCCTGGATGGCGGCCCGGGCGGTCACCCTCGGGCTGCGCGCGTACGGCCGTGCGTGGCTGGTCACCGGCGGCTGACCGGCCTGACGGGCCGATGCCGACCGGCCCGCCGAGCCCGGCGCGCACCGCCCGTACGCCGCCGGTCTGGTCATATGCGGCGGGCGCCGAGCACCCGGCGGAGAAACTCCCTGGTGCGGGGCTCCCGGGGATCGGTGAAGATCTGCTCGGCCGTGCCCTGCTCCAGCAGGACCCCTTCGGAAAGGAAGCACACCTTGTCGGCGATGTCGCGTGCGAAGCCCATCTCGTGGGTGGCGAGGATCATCGTCATGCCGGACTCCTTGAGCTCACGGATGATCTCCAGCACCTCGGCGACCAGCGCCGGATCGAGGGCCGAGGTCACCTCGTCGAGCAGGAGCAGGCGGGGACGGGTGGCCAGCGCCCTGATGATCGCCACCCGCTGCTGCTGGCCGCCGGACAGCCGGTCGGGGTAGGCCGCGGCCCTGCCGTCCAGGCCGAACCGGGAGAGCAGCTCACGGGCCTGCTCCTCGGCCTGCGCCCGCCCCACGCCGTGCACCTTCCTCGGCGCGAGCGTGATGTTGTCCAGCACGGTCATGTAGGGGAACAGGTTGTACGACTGGAAGACCATGCCGATGCGCTTGCGCACATCGTCCGGGTTCGCCCGAACGTCGGTGATCTCGGTGCCGTCGAGCCTGATCGCACCGTCGTCCACTGTTTCGAGCAGGTTGACGCAGCGCAGCAGGGTCGACTTGCCCGACCCCGAGGCGCCGATCAGGCAGACCACCTCGTGGGAGTCCACCGACAGGTCGATGCCGCGCAGCACGCTGTGCCGGTGGTAATGCTTCCAGACGCCCTCGATCTCCAGCAGGCCGCTCACATGCCTCGCCGCCTTTGGGAACGGGCCGACAGGTAGTCGGTGAAACGGGCCATCGGGATCGTCAGCAGGATGAACAGCAGCGCCGCCGCGAGGTAAGGGGTGTAGTTGAAGGTCTCGGCCGCGTGGATCTGCGCCTGGCGCAGCGCCTCCAGCGGCCCGATCGTCGCGACCAGGGCGGTGTCCTTCTGCAACGACACGAAGTCGTTGAGCAGCGGCGGCACGACGCGGCGTACGGCCTGGGGCAGGACCACGAACCGCATCGTCTGGCCGTGGGTGAGCCCGAGCGAGCGCGCGGCGGCGCGCTGGCTGGGATGCACGGATTCGATGCCCGACCGGAACACCTCGGCGACGTACGCGCCGTACGAAAGCGTCAGCGCGATGACTCCCAAGGTGGCGAAGTCGGACGGCATGCCCTGCAACCGCAGCGCGGGCAGCCCGAAGCCGACCAGGTAGATGACCAGGATCGTCGGCACCCCGCGGAACACGTCGGTGTACAGCACCGCGAGGGATCTCAGCGGGAAGAACACCGGCGCGTGCAGGTTGCGTACGAGCGCGACCACGAGGCCCACGATGAGGATCAGCGGCTCAGCGATCAGGAAGATCTTGATGTTGAGCAGGAACCCCCGGAGCACGTCGGGGAACGCGTCGGTGAACTGCCCGAGGTCGAAGAACGTCTCCTTGACCCTGGGCCAGCCCGGGGAGGCGGTGACCAGCCAGATCACCAGCACGAAGAACACGATCGTGGAGACGGTCGCGACTGAGCTCGACCGCAGGTCCATGCGGCGGCGGAGCCGTTCACGCTCGCGCTGGCGTTCGCTCTTGGCCCATCCCGCCGTCGAGGCGGCTGGATCTTCGGCTGTCGAGGTCCCGCCGGGTTCGATGGACGGGTCGTTCACCGCAGTTCCGGCGCACCGGCCGCGGACCCGAGCCACTGGGACTCGATCTTCGCCAGTTCGCCGGAGGAGGTGAGCTCCCCGATCGCCTTGTTCACGCAGCTCACCAGCGGGCTGCCCTTCTGGAAGACCAGGCCGAACTGCTCGGGCGTACCGGAGCCGCTGCCGAACTGACCGACGATCTTCGAGCCGTCGACCTGCGCGGCGGTGACGTAGAACGCGGTGGGCAGGTCGACCACCAGGGCGTCCACCTGCTTGTTCTTCAGGGCGGTCACCGCGTCGATCTGCTCGTTGTAGACGTTCGGCTCGGCGCCGGGCTTGATGACGTCCTTCACGGCCTGAAGGGACGTGGTGCCGACCTGGACGCCGATCTTGGCGTCCTTGAGGTCGGCGAGCGAGGTGGCCGAGGCGAACTTCGAGCTGTCCAGCGTGACGGCGGCCTGCTTGACGGTGTAGTAGCCGTCGCTGAAGTCGACCGCCTTGGCCCGTGCCGGGGTGATGGACACCTGGTTGACGTCGAAGTCGAACTGCTTCTGGCCGGGGGCGAAGGCCGAGTTGAAGGGGGCGACCGACCAGGTCACCTCACTGGTCGCGAAGCCCAGCTTGCTCGCCACCGCGTAGGCGACGGCACTTTCGAACCCCTGGCCGTTCGCCGGCTTGTCGTCCTTGAACCACGGCTCATAGGCGGGCTTGTCGGTGCCGACGGTCAGGGTGCCCGGCTTGAGCAGCTTGAGCTGGTCCTTGGCGCAGGACTCGGACGCCGAGGGGGCGGCGGTGGTCGTACCCGACGGCGAGGAGGTGTCGGAGGCCGGAGCGCATGCCACCGCCACCGTCGCGAGGGCGCCGAGCGCCAGCAGCATCGAGGGACGGAGCATTCAGGCCTCCAGAAGGGGGTGTAACCGAGGGAATTCGTCGCTCAGGATATCCGGTACGACGCATTACCACATACAGCCCTATCGCCGGTGGAATCCCACCCTCCCATGCGACGGCGAAGGGCCCCTCCCCGGATCGGGAAGGGGCCCTCCATTCACTTCACGAGCGGGTCGCTCAGTTGCCGACGACCTCGACGTCAAGGTTGGCCGCGACCTCGGGGTGCAGCCGGACCGAGACGCGGTGGGAGCCGACGCTCTTGATCGCGTTCGTGATCTCGATGCGGCGACGGTCGAGCAGCGGACCGCCGGCGGCCTTGACCGCGTCGGCGATGTCACCGGTCGTCACCGAGCCGAACAGGCGGCCGGACTCGCCCGCCCGGGTCTTCAGCGTCACCCGGAGGGAGCCGAGCCTGCCGGCGACCTCCTTGGCGGTGCCGAGGTCACGGATCTCGCGGGCGTCGCGCGCCTTCTTGATCGACTCGATCTGCTTCTCGCCGCCACGGGTCCAGCGCATGGCGAACCCGCGCGGGATCAGGTAGTTGCGGCCGTAGCCGTCCTTGACCTCGACGATGTCACCGGGGGCGCCGAGGCCCGAGACCTCGTTGGTGAGAATGAGCTTCATGTCTCCGCCTCCTGTCAGCGCGCGGTGCTCGTGTACGGCAGCAAGGCCATCTCACGGGCATTCTTGATCGCGGTCGCCACGTCACGCTGGTGCTGGGTGCAGTTGCCCGTCACCCGGCGGGCACGGATCTTGCCGCGGTCGGAGATGAACTTCCGAAGCAGCGCCGTGTCCTTGTAGTCGACGTAGGAGATCTTGTCATGGCAGAACAGGCAAACCTTTTTCTTCGGCTTGCGCAGTGCCGGCTTCGCCATCGTGGTGCTCCTCCTAAGAGAGCCCCGCACGTTGCGGGAATGGTCGATCGGTTACTGGGATTGAACTTCTGATCAGAAAGGCGGTTCGTCGCTGAGGTCGCCGCCACCGTGGGAGCCGCCGAAGCCGCCACCCTGGTTGTAGCCACCACCGCCGCCGCCGCCACCGTAGCCACCGCCACCCGGAGGTGCCGGAGTGGCCGAGGCCCACGGGTCGTCGGCTCCGCCGCCGAACCCGCCACCGCCACCGCCCTGACGGGCGGTCTTGTTGACCTTGCACGTGGCGTTACGAAGGGACGGACCGACCTCGTCGGCCTCGACCTCGTAAACGGTGCGCTTCTCGCCTTCCTTCGTTTCGTACGACCGCTGGCGCAGCCGCCCCTGAACGATGACCCGCATGCCGCGCTGGAGGCTCTCGGCGACGTTCTCGGCCGCCTGGCGCCACACGTTGCAGGTCAGGAAGAGGCTCTCGCCGTCCTTCCACTCGTTGGTCTGTTTGTCCATGAACCGCGGAGTGGATGCGATGCGGAACCGGGCCACGGCCTGCCCCGAGGGGGTGAAACGCAGCTCCGGGTCGTCGACAAGGTTGCCGACGATGGTGATCGTTGTGTCGCCTGCTGCCATCGGTCGCTTTCGCCTTCCTGCGTGAATCTGCGCAGCCTGTTGGGCCTCAGAGTACGGCTACCGCCCGACAAAAGCCGGGCTTCGGCATGACCCGAAGCCGCTCAGTGCATGTCGGGACGCAGCACCTTGGTACGCAGGATGCCCTCGTTCAGGTTGAGCTGCCGGTCGAGCTCCTTGACCGTGGCCGGCTCGGCCGTGAGGTCGACGACGGCGTAGATGCCCTCGGACTTCTTGATGATGTCGTAGGCCAGCCGGCGACGACCCCATACGTCGACCTTCTCCACGGTGCCGCCGTCATTGCGGACGACCGTGAGGAACTGGTCGAGCGAGGGAGTCACCGTGCGCTCATCGAGGGACGGGTCAAGGATGACCATCAGTTCGTAACGACGCATGCGGACTTCCAACCTCCTCTGGACTTTTGCGGTCACGACACCATGCCGTGACAGGAGGACGCCGACGTTCTCGTGCCGCCTTCGGTGGCGGAGCGACTAAGCGCGGTCGATAACACACGCATAACAAACGCGGCCCCAGAAGTCTACCAGGACCGGCCGACTGCCCCGCCGCGATTGTCCGCCGCCTGTAAGGGGAACGTCACGGAGGGAAGAGAGGAGGTGGCCGCCATGCCACAAGCCCCTGGCCCGACCGAGAGCGAGCCCTTCCGCCTCACGCTCAACACCGACGGCAGGAAGCACACCCGCGAGAACATGTTGACCATGGTCGCGTTCGCCTGCGGTCTGGTGGCGTTCGTCAGCGGGTTCGTCGTCAGCGCCCACATGATCGCGTCGTGGGCCGGACTGGTGGGGTTCGTCGTCGGGATGTACTCACAGTACGTCTCGGCCACGACCGCTGAGCGCTCGGTCAACATCGTCGCCATCGTCATGTCGTTCGTCGGCGTGGCGACGGGCATCTACCACGGCGGGTTCATCCCCTGACGGTCACAACGTAACGGGCGATGGCCAATTCGCCAGAGACGCGAACGACGGGGGCGCCCCCCGAGGCGCCCCCGTCGGCGTGGCAGGTGGGCGGAAGCTATGTCAGCCTCCGATATGAAGATCGACGCCGAGCAGGATGAGGAACCAGAGGAAGACCGCGAGAAGGGCTTGGGCGACCTTCTTGAGCAGGCTGGGCGTGATGTAGTCGTGGACCCAGGCAACGTAGATGCCGATGAGGATGTAGATCAGGCCTAACAGGCTGATTCCGCGGCGGCGATAGGCCACAGTCGTCTCCTATGTCTCACGGTACGCGGGTTTCTGGGCGTACCAACCCGGCGCTCCACCTGCCCCTGGGCCGGTTCTTGAAACGGCTACGCTCGTCCCATGGTGCGTATCGGAGCTCACGTCGACCAAGACGACCCACTGGCCCACGCCACGGCGCGAAAGGCCGAGGTCGTGCAGTTCTTCCTCGGTGACCCCCAGGGGTGGAAGGGGCCGGTCGTCCCGGCCGCCGCCGACGCCCTCAAGGCGTCGGAGGTCGACGTCTACGTCCACGCCCCGTACGTGATCAACGTCGCGACCGCGAACAACCGCATCCGGATCCCGAGCCGCAAGCTCCTCGCCAGCCAGTTGGAGGCCGCGGCCTCCATCGGCGCCAAGGGCCTGATCGTGCACGGCGGCCACGTCGGCAAGGACGACGACCCCCAGCTCGGCTTCGACAACTGGCGGAAGGTGTTCGAGCGGCTCGACACCCCCATCCCGGTGCTCATCGAGAACACCGCGGGCGGTGGCAACGCGATGGCGCGCAAGCTTGAGCGCGTGGCCCGCTTGTGGGAGGCGCTCGACGGCTTCGACGTGGGCTTCTGCCTGGACACCTGCCACGCCCACGCCGGCGGCGAGGAACTCGCCGACGTGGTCGACCGCGTCAAGGCAATCACCGGCCGCATCGACCTGGTGCACTGCAACGACTCGCGGGACGCCTTCGACTCGGGAGCCGACCGGCACGCCAACCTGGGCAGCGGCCAGATCGACCCCGAGCTGATCCTCAGCGTGTGCCGCGCGGCCGGGGCTCCGATCGTGGTGGAGACCCCGGGCGAAGGCCAGGCGGCCGACATCGCCTTCCTTCGCGATCACCTTTGATCCACAGCCTGTGGATAAGTCCCCGGATTACTCCACCGGGAAAGTGGGTACAGGCTGCGGCCCAGCGCCTCAGCCTGCCCATGCCCCGCTGATGAAGGTCATGGTGTTGAGCACCATGAGCGGCCCCGCGACCAGCGCGTACAGCATGAGCACGGGCCGCCGCCGCGCGGAGGCCTGCCCGAGCATGACCCACAGCGGCCACCACAGCAGCAGGGCACGCGGGATCGACAGGTAGTACGCGGAGAAGACGAGCGCGCCGAGCTGGAGGCCGACGTAGACCAGCTCGCTCCACCGCCGCGCGAGGAGCAGCCAGATCACCACGGCGAACCCCACGAGCGCGCCGGCGATCTCCATGCGGAACGCCCAGACGAACTGGCCGTCGCCCGCGGCCATCTGCCAGGTCGTCCAGAACGACTGCCACGGCCACACCATCTGCCGTCCCCAGCCGGCCTCCTGGGCGTGCTGCCAGGCGAGCCAGTCGCCCGTACGTCCGTGCTGGTAGGCGGAGTAGAGCACGAGCGGCAGGAACGGGACCAGCAGCCACGCGGCCTTGCCGGCCCGGCCCCGGCGCATGACGAACTCCACGATGAGGGCCAGGGCGAGGAACAGCCCGGTGATACGCACACATGAGGCCCCGGCGGCGAGCAGGCCCGCCGCCATCCAGTTCTGGCGTCGCGCGTAGAGCCAGGCGGGCACCGCGAAGGCCAGGAAGAGCGACTCGGTGTACCCGGCGAACAGGAAGACCGCCGTCGGGCAGAGCAGGAGCGCCAGTACGGCCCGCCAGCCGGCGCCCTCGGGGCCCTCTAACTCGCCGAGCCTCGCCAGCGCCGTCATCGCGACCAGCCCCGCGACGAACGAGATGAGCAGGCCGGCGAGCGACCAGTCGGGCACGATCACATGGACCAGGCGCAGGGCGAGGGGCATCCCGGGGAAGAAGGCGGGCAGCCCGGCGTCGGGGTCGGTGGCGGGGTTCCCGTCATAGCCGTACTTCGCGATGTCCACGAGAAGCTTGGCGTCCCAGTGCTGCCAGCGGTCCAGGAACGGCGTGAGGAGCTTGTCCCCCGCCAGCACGCTCGCTCCCACCGTCGCCGCGACGACGATCCCCAGGCGCGAACCCAGCCACAGAACCAGCGCGTCGCCGTCGGACCGGCGCCCGGAGGGCACCCGGGAAACGGTCTCCTGGAGGGAGGTCTGCACAGGAAGGAGAATAGAGGGTCATCCTGGACTTTCGATCAGGACCTCAGGCCGAGCTCACGCGGGCCGGTCCTCGACCGCGCGCGGAGCCACCCGCAGGACGAAGCGGTCCTCGGCCCCGTCGAAGACGCCGCCGATCGGGTCGTCCACGCCGCCCCGCCGGATCACGTCGTGCTCGGGCCGCAGGATGTCCCTGACCACGAACGCCGCCATGATCGCGATCGTGGCCACCCGGCCCCAGACCCCGGTGAAGTACGTGCCGTCGCTGATCCCGAGAGCCTCGTTGCCGGGCTGGATGCCGACGAGGTAGAGCCAGATCGCGAAGAAGTACCAGCACTCGGCCACCTGCCAGAGCAGGAGGGGCTTCCAGTTCGGCCGCGCCAGCACCGCGAACGGCACCAGCCACAGCACGTACTGCGGGGACCACACCTTGTTGGTCACCATGAAGGCGGCGAGGACCAGGAAGCACAGCTGCATCAGCCTCGGCCGGGTGCGCGAGGTCAGGGCCAGCACGGCGATGGCCAGGCACAACACGCCGAACGACGCGATGCCGAGCATGTCGATGCGGCTCGGATCCCCGAGGACCGGCCACTGCTTCGTCTGGAAGAAGTACCAGACCGATCCCCAGTCGGCTCCGCGCTCGCTGCTGAAGGCGTAGAACCTCTTCCAGCCCTTGAACGCGAGAAGCATGAATGGCAGGTTCACGGCCGCCCACGCGATCACGGTGCCGCCGAGCGTCCAGAGGAAGGCCTGGAACCTGCGGGTGCGCAGCGCCAGCAGGAACAGCGGGCCGAACAGGACGAGCGGGTAGAACTTCGTGGCGATCGCCAGGCCCAGCAGCACCCCGGCCAGGAAGTGCCTGTTCCTCGACCACGCGAGGAAGGCCCCGAGGCTGAGGGCTCCGCACAGCAGGTCCCAGTTGATGAACGCCGTGAGGATGAGCGCGGGCGCGAGCGCGTACCAGGCGGCGTCCCAGGGACGGCCCTGCATCCCGGCCAGCGACGCCATGACCAGGACGCCCACGATCAGCGAAGCCGCCATGACGAGCACGGTGAGGTCGTAGAACCAGACCCCCGGCTCGTTCAGCCCGGACACGATCTTCTGGATGACCCACATCAGGGAGCCGATGCCGACGGGGTACTCCACGTCGTGGCCGAAGTACGGCGCGAGCCCCTGGTCGAGCTTCTCGTTCCACCACAGTGGATAGATGTCGGTGTAGCAGAAGTTGAGGAACTGCTGGGTGCCGTCGTTCCACGCCCCGCCGAACCGGCAGGGCGCCTTCCAGGCGTACGCGAGCACGGCCCCGAGGGCCGCGAGCAGCCCGAGGGGAACCAGGGGCAGCACGGCACGGGCCACGGGGGCGGCGGGACCGGGGACGTACGTCGATCGGCTCATGGCGTTATCCGATCACCGGGTGGGCGCGGGCGTCGACCGGCGCCCGCCTGTGGGCGACGGTGAGGGGGCGGGCGGTGACGGCGTGGTCGAGGTGCCGCCCGGGGCGTCGCCCTGGTTGATCGGGTCGCCGCCTCCGTTGTTGCAGGCGTCGTCCCAGGGAAGGCAGCCGCCGCCGTTGTCGCCGCCGCCGTTGTCCCCGCCGCCGTTGTCGTCCGGCCAGCCGTTGTCGTCCGGGAACCCCTCGTCGGTCGGTGTGGGGGTGGGCGTCGGAACCGGCTTGGGCGCGAGGTCGAGCGGCGAGCCGATGTTCGTCGGCGGGGGGAACTCCTCGGCCTTCTGGCCCTTCATGGCCTCGGCCATGAAGGCCCGCCACACGCGCGCGGGGACGGTGCCTCCGTCGAAGTTGTTGCCCAGCGACAGCTCGGCGCCGGTCTTGCGGTCTTCCTTGTACATGCCGACCGCCGAGGAGAGCTGCGGGGTGAAGCCGACGAACCACGCTTCCTTGTTGTCATTGTTCGTACCGGTCTTGCCCGCGACCGGACGGTCGGACAGGGCCGCGGCCGTACCGGTGCCGCCCTTCACCACGGACCGCAGGGCGACGATCGCGTCCGCGGCCACTTCCTCGGAGATGACCTGCTTCGGCGTCTTGTCCTCGGTGATGACCTCGATCTTGTCGGGACCGATCACCTTGATGACCGTGTGGGTCGGGTAGTGCTTGCCGGCGTTGGCGAAGATCGAGTAGCCGCCCGCCTGCTCAACCGGGGTCACACCGGCGCTGCCGATGGAGAACAGGAACCGGTGGTCGTTGACGTCCTTGTCGAGGCTGTCCTTGCTCAGGCCCGCGTCCTCGGCGATCCGCTTGACGGCGTCCAGCCCGACCTCGGCGCCCATCTGGCCGTAGGCCGTGTTGATGGAGTGCTGCGTGGCGTAGACGATGTCCATCGAGGCCGGCGTCGCGTGACCGTTGAAGATCGGCGTCGTGCCTTCGAGCTTGAGCGGCTGCTTGCCGCTCACGTAGCTCTTCAGGCTGTGGCCCGCCTCCAGCCACGCCGCCAGCACGTACGGCTTGAACGCCGACGCCGCCTGCTTGCGGGCCTGGAACGCCTCGTTGAACTGGTCGGGATGCTTGCCGAGGTAGTCGTTGCCGCCGTAGAAGGCGATCACCCGGCCGTTGCGCGGGTCGACGGCGGCGAGTCCGGTGTGGACCTCCTTCGGGAGCCCCGCGGTGGTCTGGACGACGGCCTTCTTCGCGGCGAGCATGAGGTTCTTGTCGAAGGTCGTGTAGATCTTGTAGCCACCGGTCTCGATCTCGGACCGCGGCAGCCCCTTGGACTCAAGCTCGCTGAGCACCTGGGTCAGCATGTAGCCGCGCAGCTTGCCGAACGCCGAGGAATCCCTGCGGGGCTTCGGCGTCGGGAACTTCAGCGTCGTCGGAAAGGCCCCGTACTCCTTGGGGTTGAGCTTCGCCATCTGCCCGAGGACGTAGTTGAAGCGGAACTGGGTGCCGGAGTAGTTCTTCTTTTCCTCGGCGATGTCGAAGTTGCCCGGCTGCTGGATGCGTCCGGCGAGGTAGGCGCCCTCGGCCTTTGTCAGTTTCTTGACGCCATGACCGAAGAACTTCTGGGCGGCGGCCTCGATGCCGTAGGTGTTGCGGCCGAAGGGGACGGTGTTCAGGTAGTACTCAAGCACCTTCTCCTTGTCCCAGTCCTTGTCCAGCTTGATCGCGATGAAGATCTCCTTGACCTTCCTCTTGATCGCCACCTCCTGGCTGAGGCCGTTGAAGTAGTTCCTCGCCATCTGCTGGGTGATCGTGGACGCGCCCTGCAGCTGCGTTCCGGTCGCGGTGCTCCAGGCCGACCGCGCGATGCCGGACAGGGAGATGCCGGGGTCGGTCCAGAACGTGTCGTTCTCGGCCGCGACCACCGCGTCCTGCACGTACTTCGGCACGTCCGCGAGCTTGACGGCCTTGCGCTCGGTGCCCAGGCGGGCCATCGTCGAGCCGTCCGAATAGAGAAAGGTGCTGGCCTGGGCGGTGGCGGCCTTCTGGGCGTCGTTCTCGCTCGGCAGCGGAGTGTTGGCGTACGCGACGGCGATCATGCCGAAGACGCCGGCCGCGAGGACGGCGAAGCCGACCATCACGATCTTCCAGTTGGGGACGAACCGCCTCCAGCCCGTACGGCCGGGCGGCTCGTCGTCCCTCTGCCGCCGCCTGCCCGGGCCCTCACCGGGAGGCCCGTCGCCCGGACCCCTGCCACCGGGCGCACCCGGCCCGGGACCGCCGGGCGACCTGCGGCTTCGCCTGCCGCCCATGTCACGGCTCACGACGGTCTCCGAGCCGGAGACCTCGCGCCGTGGCGCGCCCTGGCCGGGCGGAGGCAACTGCCGATGCTGATCAGGCCGCGGCGCTGCGGTGGCTCACCGGGGCCTCGCTGCCCGTCGTGGAGCTGGAGGAGGCCAAGACGGTTCGGGCCGCGTTGG